>CAMJIC010000055.1 GCA_946405675.1 uncultured Clostridia bacterium | reverse complement strand
AGTGGAAAATGTAAAAGGGCTGCCAAAGCGTTTACGAATAAATTCCTGAGTGAGTTAAATGAATTTCAGAATACATATGGTCAATTGCCTTTAGAAACGAAAATTGCCTGCGCGGCTAATTTTATCGCACAGGAGCTTGTGTACAGGAATGGCTGGGTTCCCTATAATGGAAAAAAGATTTACTCAGGCGGCGATCTTTACACAGCATATGTTACGCACCATGGGGTTTGTTCGGATTATTCTACGTTGATGCAGGTACTTTGCAGGGCGATGGGGATTGACTGTAAGGTTGTTATGGGGTTTGTTTCTGATGGAGAGAAAATGGGAGCCCATCAGTGGAATCTGATCCAGCTTAATGGGAAAAACTATTATGTGGATCCGACATTTGATGATGTAGGAGAGAATACTGGTGTTGCACGTCAAATCGGGTTTGCAGGTTCCGTTTCAGAGATGTATGCGGGTTACGATGTTTATTTGATTGGATGAAGACATTGAAATAAATTGTAATGATTGACAGGAGACGATGTTTATGTCATATGAAACCTTAGCGGAGAGAATACGTCTTTTGCCAGAAGATTGCGGCTACAGCTATTGTTTGTCAGGCTCCTGTAATAACAGCGGATATCGGTCTCATTAAGGTAGAAGCATTGCAAGTCGAACGATTGATCCTATGATTGAAAAATATTTTCAGGGATTCTCTGATACCCCTTGCATTCCGCAGAGATTGGTAGTAATATGATCGTACAACATATGAATGAACGTTCATATGAATGCCTGTTGAAGTAATGTATGGAACTGGCCGCCTGGAGTGTGCGGAAGTCTGCGGAAGGAGCCTTCGGAAATGCGGTGTTAACGGCATCCTTCCAGTGGCGTATTCTTTTTTAATGGTGGCTTCAGAACGCTGTGGTGGCTTCAGAGCGGAGCGGGAGGAACGATGATGAAGAGAAAGTATAAGCTGGATGAGATTGATTGCGCGAACTGTGCGCTGAAGCTGGAGAACGCGATCAAGGAAGTGAACGGTGTTTCCAATGCGAAGGTCAATTATATGACCCAGAAGCTGACGCTTGAGGCGGATGAGTCGGAGTTTGAAGCGGTTGAGAAGGATGTCCTTGCAGTCTGCAGGCGGATGGAGCCGGATATGGACGTAGCGGCGGTGTGAGACTGGATAGATCCGTATACAGACGGTGACAGAGAATAGAGCGCAGCTGCGCTTGCGGCGCGGGGTGATGCAGAGATGACTGGAAAATTGACAAAAAAACAGAAGAAGTGGCTGCGGCGGATCGAGCTTGGTGCGGTGGGCTTTGTTGTTCTTGAGGTTCTGGCGCATGTCGGTGCATTTGACGGGGGGCGATGGTGGCTTGGGCTGCTGACGGCCCTCGTTCCTTATCTGATCGTCGGCTGGGATGTGATCCGGAAGTCGATCCGCAATATTTCCCATGGAGAGGTATTTGATGAAAACTTTCTCATGATGGTTGCGACCTTTGGGGCCTTTGGAATCGGAGAGTACCCGGAGGCGGTGGCCGTCATGCTGCTGTACCAGATCGGAGAGCTGTTCCAGAATTACGCGACAGGGAAAAGCCGCGAGTCTATTTCCCAGCTGATGAGTATCGCGCCGGAGACAGCGCTGGTGGAACGGGGGCAGGAGACGGAGGAGGTTGACCCGGACGAGGTGGAGGTCGGAGAGACCATCGTCGTGCGTCCCGGAGAGAAGATTCCGCTGGACGGGGAAGTGATTGAGGGAAGCTCCATGCTGGACACCTCCGCGCTGACAGGGGAGTCTGTGCCGCGCTCGGTCCATGCGGGGGACAGCGTGATCTCCGGCTGCGTGAACGGCAAGGGCACGCTGAAGATCCGCACGACAAAGCGTTACGAGGATTCCACGGTCGCGAAGATTCTGGAGCTTGTGGAAAATGCAACGGACATGAAAACGCGGGTTGAGAATTTTGTCACCCGCTTTGCCCGGGTATACACACCCATCGTGACGGTCGGGGCATTGATCCTCGCAGTGATTCCGCCCCTGATCCTCGGGGGAGGCGCCCAGACGTGGATTTCCTGGATCCGCCGCGCGTGCATTTTTCTGGTTGTGTCCTGCCCGTGCGCACTGGTCATCTCGGTTCCGCTGGGATTTTTCGGCGGAATCGGGGCGGCCTCCCGGATCGGCGTGCTGGTGAAGGGAAGCAACTACCTGGAGATGCTCGCAAGGGTGAAGACGATTGTTTTTGACAAGACCGGGACGCTGACAAAAGGAGAATTCCGGGTGACGGAGGTCGCGCCGTCGGATCAGTTTGAGCGTATGACGGACGAGCCGAAATTGCAGCTTCTTGAAATGGCCGCTTACGCAGAGGCTTATTCGACACATCCCGTCGCGGAGTCGATCCGGGCTGCGTGGGCAGAGGCTTCGGCGAAGGAAGCGCCAAAGTCGTACATTTCCCAGGATACGACCAGGATCGGACAGGCGGAGGAGATTGCGGGGCATGGCGTCCTTGCAGTCGTCGACGGCAGGCAGATCCTGGCGGGAAATGAAAAGCTCATGCAGAAATATGGAATCAGTCTTCCGGAAGGGGTTTCGGGAAGTGCTTCTGAAAGTATTCCAGAAAGCATTCCGGAAGGAGGTTCAGAGAATGTTTTGGAAAGTATTCCGGAAAGTCCCTGGCGGATTGCTGATGGCAGCGCCGGGAAGGATGGGCAGGATGCTTCCGGCGGCGGTACGGTGGTATATGTTGCATGTGACGGGACATTTGCCGGAAGGATCGTGATCTCGGATGTGCTCAAGGAAGGCGTGCCGGAAGCGATCCGGAGCCTGAAGGAGGAAGGCGTCAGTGAGACGGTGATGCTGACCGGCGACAATGCATCGGCTGCGAAGGAGATTGCGCGGCAGGCCGGGGTGGACAAGGTTTACGCGCTGCTCCTTCCTGCAGATAAGGTCAGGATTGTTGAGCAGCTCATCAAAAAAGAGAAGGGAAAGGGCGCGCTTGCATTTGCAGGAGACGGGATCAATGACGCACCTGTACTGATGCGCTCGGATGTGGGGATCGCAATGGGGCTGATCGGATCCGACGCTGCCATAGAGGCCGCGGATATCGTATTGATGGATGACGATGTGAGAAAGATTGCGCAGACGGTGCGGATCGCCCGCAAAACAATGGGGATCATCCGGGCGAATATTACTTTCGCAATCGCCGTCAAGATCGGGATCCTGGTTTTGAGCGCATTGGGAGTCGCTAATATGTGGATGGCTATTTTCGGAGATGTGGGAGTCCTGATCCTGTGCATTTTGAATGCGATGCGGCTGCTTGGGCACCGCCGAAAGGCAGTGCCGGGCGGTGTGCCGGGCGCTGCCGGCTGACCACAGGAACTTGAATCTCTGATGCTGGATATACAGAGAAGATTGGATGGATGATCATTTGGGCTATGTGGCACGGATTATGTGATTGATCTTTGACCGTTCAATCGGATGAAAAATAAAGAAGACGTACAGGTTATCTTGCGACAGATCCTGAATTGGAGCGGGAATGAGAATGAAAAAGGAAAAGAATAACAGTTGGGAGAATCTGCAGGGATATCGGTATGCGCACCGGGGGCTGTTTCACCAGCCACTTTCGGCATCACGAAAGCCGGCCATTTCCATGGAAGAGACGTCCCCCTCCGGATCAAGGCCGCCGCAGTGGGCGGAGGATATCGCGCGCTGGAAAAGTGAAGGCAAGTGTATCGCTCCGGAGAACAGCATGAGGGCTTTCCGCGCCGCGGCCAGCCATGGCTTTGGTTCTGAATTGGACGTGCACCTGACGAAGGATGGTGTGCTGGCAGTCTTTCATGATGATAACCTTCTTCGCATGACGGGATATGACGGCAAGATCGAGGAAATGACCTGGGAGGAGCTTTCTGCCCTCCGCCTTCTGGGAACATCATGCCGGATCCCGCTTTTGGAAGAGGTCCTGAGCCTGTATACAAGCGACCATGCTGTCAGCGGGAACCGGGGCCGGCATCTTCCATTGATCATCGAACTGAAGTGCGAGGGGAATGTCCGGGCGCTTTGCCTTCGTGTGATGGAGATGATCGACCGATACCCGGAGCTGAACTATTGCATAGAAAGCTTCGACCCCAGGGCAGTGCTCTGGTTTCGGTTTCACCGTCCGGACGTGATCCGGGGGCAGCTGACGGAGAATTTCATGCGCAGCAAATCAGCAGTGCGTCAGTGGGGGCATGTGATGACATTCGGGATGTGGTGCGACGTTCCGGGGCTCTTATCCAGGCCGGATTTCATCGCGTGTAAGTATCGCGACCGGCGGAATGTTTTCCTGCGGCTCAGATACCGTCTGGGAGCAAAGCAGGTGAACTGGGTGATCCGGGATCCGGAGGAAATGAAAACCGTTGACCGCGAGGGAGGGCTGAGCATTTTTGAACGGTTCATCCCGGATCCCGAATGACAGGCGGTGTCCTCCCAAAAAGCTATTTTAATACCGGAAATAGTGGAATGCTTGCGATATTTTTGGAAATGGAAACGGGTTGTTCCAAAGAACATCCCGTGTAATTGCCACTTTGACAGACGGGCTATCTGGCAGGCCACTCCGACTCTGAAAAAATAAAATCGATCGGCATATTGAATGCATCTGCCAAAGTCCGAGCCGGAAAATAGCACTTTCGCACGGCGCAGTGATAAAAAGATAAAGTGCATTTCTCTCTGATTTGCCGCATTTCTTCGGACAAATCTCTTTAAAGATCAAAAAATGAAATGTTTTCTTTTTCGTTTCATTGTCTAATCTGCTGAAATTTCCGATTGCGACAAAATTACATTCCATGCAGGCTGTCTTTACGCTATAATAATACCGTATAAATAGGCGAAGTTTACCCTGATGGAGTCTGGCGGGAAGCGTTCTGGCCGTGACTGCGTCAGGAGATGGCCTGGCGGGATGTCCAGACCGGGTGGCTGTATGAAGATTGCTGAGATCATTATCCGGGTGTGTGCCGGAATCGTGCTTGTGGTTTCGATCGTTGCGGTCGCGCTGATCGCGATGCTGAGATCGCAGCGGGATGTCCTGCCGCAGATTGGCGGACATTACGTAGAACTGGCGGAGAATTCGGATATGGCGCCGACTGCATCGGAAGGCACGTTGATCCTGCTCAAGGAGTCGAATCCGTATGTGCCTGGCGACATTGTCGCTTACCTGAACGACCGGAACAAGGCAGCCATCAGCAGGATCATTTCTATCGACCATAAGACATCGGATGTGAGCGTGGATGTTCCCTATGAGGCGATGGTGAACGCGCTCGGAACGCCGGGCATGTCGATGGAGAGTGTGATGCCGTATGACCCGGATGTTGTCCTGAGGGGTGACAATTCCGACAGGGAGGTCACGGTCAAGGCAGACCGGATCATGGCAAAGGCAGTCTTCATTTCCGGCATCATGGGGATGCTCACCTCCATGTACTGGAATACGGCGTGGGCATTCCTGATCATAGCGGCGAGCGCGGTGATCTGCCTGTGGCCCTTCCGGTATATGCAGGGCAGGGAGCCGAAGTACAAGGAACAGGACATCGACGGTCCCTGGATGGAGTAAGGCCTTGCCATATAAGTACTGGATTGGGGTAGGATTCATGATGGAGAATCGCACATTCATGTGCAGGACATTGACGAAGATGGTACGAAGCTGATGTGGTTGAAAAAGCATTGGACCACCCTGTTTCTTCTCTTTATATTGCTGGCGGGTGCCGGCCTGCTGGTCTATCCGACATTCGCCGACTGGTGGAACAGCTTTCATCAGTCCCGGGCGATCGCAGGGTACGCGGAGAAGGTCTCACAGATTGACGACGCGGAATATGAGAAGATGATTGAGGATGCCCGCGCCTATAACAAGACATTGCTGGAAAGGGGCGACGGCCGCTTTAACATGACAGATGAGGAGCGGGAGACTTACAACTCGGTCCTTGATATCGATGGAAGCGGCATCATGGGATATGTGGATATCCCGAAGATCAATGTATCGCTCCCGATCTATCATGGGACGGACGAGGCGGTCCTCCAGATCGCGGTCGGCCATATCGAAGGGACATCCCTCCCCGTGGGCGGGGAAGGCACACATTGCGTGATCTCCGGGCACAGGGGACTGCCGAGCGCGAAGCTGTTCACCGACCTGGATCAGCTTCAGGAAGGAGACATCGTTCAGATCACGGTTCTGGATGAGACCCTGACCTACGAGATCGACCAGATCCGGATCGTCCTGCCCAATGAACTGCAGGAGCTTGCGATTGATCCGAAGAAGGATTACCTGACGATGGTCACCTGTACGCCCTACGGGATCAACTCGCACCGCATGTTGGTGCGGGGACACAGGATCGACAATCCGGACGCAGGCGAGGTCCGTGTGACATCGGACGCAAGCCAGATCGAACCGCTTCATGTGCTGCCGGTCGTGATCGGGATCATCGCAGCATTTTATATGATCTTTATGTTCATTTCCTCCCGCAGAAGGAGCCGGAACGTGAGGGCCTACCGTAACCTGACCCTGGAGCGTCATGAGAAGGAAAAGGCCTTCAGCATGGAGTATTACTACACCAGGCATCCGGACCGCAGGCCGAAGGAGAATGCGGCATCCGGGGCGAAGGCAGCAGGCAGGAAGAAGGGGAAGAAGACAAAGGCGGCAAAGCCGGCTCCGAAGGGAGAGGGCAGATGATGATCCGCGGCAGTGTAATGAAATATTCGGGTTTGCAGGATATTGGATGTGGCAATCGCGGTACAGCGGGACAGGACATTCCTCGCTGTCTGTGAAATCAGCGCAGATACACTGCTGCCGGAGTGGGCGATTCATGACTTAGGATGATTTATGAACATTTATGAATCAGGATGTTTGAGACACAGGGCATTCATGAAATGATCACAGGAAAGATGTAGAGTGTCTGATATCTGGAAGTCTGCATGAGATGCAGGGCACGGGCTGCGGAGCATATGGCTGTAAACCGTGCAGGATCGTATATTGGGTAAGTAAGGGAAAAGACGAAGATCTAAAGTGGACAAGACGAAGGGAACCTGCCATGAAGAGAGATGGGATCCGGAAGATGCATAGAACAATGGCTGCCGCAGTGCTTGGCATGCTGCTGGTGCTGCTGTGCGCCCATGCCGCGTGGGCGTATCCTGCGATTGATGGATCGCGGGCAGCTTCGCTGACGTTGCACGCGGCCGACAAGGAGAGCGGGGCTGCAATCAGCGCACTTCGGTTCACCTTGTATAAAGCGGCGGACCTGAGCTGCGAAGAGGGAAAGGACATCGAGTTTACATTTACCGATGCCTTCCTGAGGTATAACGAAGTGGTGGAGATGAACCTGAACCCGAAGGGAATCAGCTCCAGCAGCTGGGCGGGCGGCGCACAGTCCATCGCTCCCTACGTGCTCAGGGATGTCCAGAGCGGCGCGAATTCCTTTGAAAGCTATTCGGCCGTAACCGATGGAAACGGTGTGGCAGTTTTCTCAGGCCTGAGCCAGGGGCTTTACCTGCTGACAGGCTCTTATGAGGGTGATGCCTACCAGACGGTTGAAGTGACGGCCTCCTTCCTGACGATTCCACAGCTGTCGGATGACGGGGCATCCTGGATCTATGACGTGGCAGCGGACGCGAAGACGAGGGTGACAGCCCTGCCTGAGGAAGAGGAGTCGGAGCAGAAGTCAGAGCGTGAGGTGACCAGCGTTTCCGTGAAGAAGGCATGGTCCGGAGACGACACGGCAGAGCTGAGCAGCCGCAGGCCAACGTCCATCACGGTTGACCTTCTGGATGAATCAGGAAATGTTGTGGACACGCAGGTGCTCAGCGCGCAGAATGGATGGTCATTTTCCTGGACCGGGCTGGCAGTGGGACAGTGGTCCGTAGCGGAGAGGGACGTGCCGGAGGGCTACAGCGTGTCCCAGACCGCGGAGGCGACAGAAAACGGGATGGCAGTGACGATCACCAATACGACCCCTCCGGCCGGCGTCAAGGGCGAGAACCGTGAGAAGGAGCCTGAAAACGGGAACCGTGACAATGGCGTGAAGGGCGAGTCACGTGAGCCGGAGCCTGATAATGGAGTCAAAGGCGCGTCCAGGGAGCCGGAACGGGATCAGGGCGTGAAGGGAAGCTACAGACAGGGCGACACCGGCTCGGTGCAGTCCGCCGGCAGGCTTCCCCAGACGGGGCAGCTGTGGTGGCCGGTTTGGGTGCTTTCCGCAGTTGCCGCAGCCATGGTGCTTCTTGGCCTGGTTCTTCGCGTCAGCGGGTCGAAGGATCTGAAGGACAGATAGAGACGGCCAATAGAGACAGGCCAAAAGGGGTAATCCAATAGAGACAGGCTAATAGGGATTGTCCAATAGAGATAAGTCGATAGAGATAAGCCTATGGATGATTATTTCGTGATGGAAGAGGCCGAGCTGACCGGGGAGGACCTGGAGAGGCGGGGGAGCCGGAAGAGACGGTTCGGGACCATCTTCCTGATCCTGGGAGCGGTGGCCGCAGCGGCAGCAATCATTTTGACCATCTATAATTATAAGGATGATTATGATGCTGGAGAGTCCGCCCTGGCTGACCTTCACGGGATGGAGGAGATGCTTGGGATCGACGCGGACGGTGATGGGAAGATCGGCACGACCCCGGCAGAGGAATATTATAAAGCCCACAATATGGGTAATTCCGGACGCGCTGCGGCGCTTGATTCCGCCAGGGGTGAAGCCTCCGGGCATGCTCCCGTGTATGAAGTCCACCCGGAGATGACCATGCCGACGGTGGAGGTGGACGGCAATACCTATGTCGGGTTCCTGGATATCCCGGCGATCGAACGGACGCTGCCGGTGATGGATACCTGGAGCTATCCGAACCTGAAGATCGCGCCGAATCGCTTTGTGGGCACTGCGTATGCGCATGACATGATCATCTGCGCCCACAACTATGACAGGCACTTCGGGCAGATCAAAAATCTGAAGGAAGGCGACAAGGTTACATTTACCGATGTATACGGAGACCGGTTTGATTATGAGGTGTCTGAGGTGACGATCCTTCAGCCTACCGATGTGGAGGAGATGAAGGATCCCTCTGACTGGGATCTGACCCTGTTTACCTGCACCATCGGCGGCGCGACCCGAGTGACGGTGCGCTGCGTGATGAAAGGCTCAACAGAGGGGACATGGAACACGGCGGCAAAGGCGGATCTTTCCGAGAAGATCGCCGGGATGCAGAAGCAAAGTGAGTCACAGTCATGAAAGAGAAAGACTTAAGACGCCTGAAGCGGGTGGAGCTGCTGGATATGTTGATTGAGCAGGGAAGGCTCGTGGAGGCGCAGGAAGAGGAGATCAGGAAGCTGAAGGAACAGTGCGAGGAGCTTACCCGGAGGTTGGAGGACCGGCGGATTGACCTGGAGAAAACGGGTTCCATCGCGGAGGCCTCCCTGCGGATCGCGAATGTCTTTATGGCAGCGGAGGACGCGGCGAAGATCTACCTGGAGAACCTCCGGCAAAGAAGCGGATCGGATGTCCCGGCGGAGAAAGCCCTGGATGATGCCATGAAGGAGCTGTCATGAGCGGGAGAAAAAGAAGGTGGACAAAGCTTCCCAGCGTCGAGGAGCTGATGCGGGAAAGAACCCATGAGAGGTACCGGATCCGCTACCGGAGGGCATTGAGAAGCACGATCACGACCATCATCACGGTCGCGGCGGTTGCGGTCATCATTTCCTATCTGCTGATGCCGGTGCTGAGGATCTACGGGTATTCCATGACGCCAACGGTGCACGATGGGAACATCGTACTGACCCTGCGGTCCTCCAACTTTACAAAGGGCGATGTCATTGCATTTTACTACAATAACAAGATCCTGGTGAAGCGCGTGATCGCAGGCCCCGGTGAGTGGGTGGATATCGATCAGAACGGCCAGGTGTATGTCAATGAAGAGCCCATTGATGAACCCTACATCGATGAGCTTGCATATGGAGAATGCAACATTGAGCTTCCCTATCAGGTGCCGGAGAACCGGTGGTTCGTGATGGGGGACAAGAGAAGCGTGTCCATCGATTCAAGAAATACGGCGGTGGGATGTGTGAGTGATGAGCAGATCGTGGGCAGGATCTTTGCGAGGATCTGGCCGTTAAATGAGATCGGCATCATCCGCAGGGGCGGCGTTCCGTCTCCGATCCCAGGCCTGATGACGGAAGTTACGGGTGCGTCACAAGAAGCTGCGGGGACGCCACAAAGAGCAGGCGGAACAGCGCAGAGTACCGCAGGAGTGTCACAGGAAACAGCGGGGACAGCGCAAGGAGCCGCGGCGGCATCTCAAGGAACAACGCGAGCATCACAAGGAGCAACAGGAACACCGCAAGAAACCGTGGGAACATCACAAGAAGCTGCGGGAGAGGCACAAACGAACTGAGGCGGGCTTAGGAAAATATTTGTCCGCAGTCGAGATGTGCCCGGTTGTTTTGCGGCAGATCCCGGGGCAGGTTGAATACTATCGGAGGGCTATAAGTGGGAAAGAAGAATCAATATGTCGATGATTACACAGGTGATGTAGCATCGATACAGAAGAGGCATAAGAAGTACCGTGTGCTGATGGCTGCGCTGTGTACAGCGGGTATCGTGGCAGCTGGCAGCGCGACCTATGTCCTGATGAATCCGGCCCAGACCATGACGAAGGATGGCATCGATGAGATGGATCCGGACGAAGATTTCATTGTCGTGGATGACGAGCCCATTCTGGAGGAGCAGCAGGCAGCGCCCCAGGAGAATTATAACGCGATTCCTCTGATTGAGGAGTGGAATGAGGACGACAAGGCTCCGGCGGACGCGATCCCGGCAGCAAGCGATGCGTCTGACACACAGGCAGCCCTGACCGCTTCAGGGGAGCCGGCCGATGCGCCGCATGCCGAGGAGTGGACAGCGGAAAATGAATGGGCCGGCGATCCCACCTACGTGGCACAGGATCTGTCGGGCGGTTCAGCTGCGGTTTATGAGGTGAGCGAGACCGAGGCAGACAACGCAGCTGCGGCCGACGCGGCTGTGCAGACGGATGCAGGTACAGTGACTGGTGCGGCTGAGCAGGCGGATGCAGGTGCAGCAGTTGATGCGGTAGCGCAGCAGGATGCAGTACCGGCAGATGCGGTGCCGGCGGCAGAGGAAGCTGCTCAGCCGGAAGCGGCAGCAGCACCGGCTGCGGATGATGCGGCTTTGTCGGAAATGGCGGCAGTACCGGCAGTGGATGCCGGGGCTCAGCCGGAAGCGGTGACGGATACAGCGGCGGATGGTGTAGTCCAGCCGGATGCGATGCCGGAAGTGGTGCCGGATGCAGCAGTAACACCGGAGGATGCGATTCAGCCGGATGCAGTGGCAGCACAGGCAGCGGAAGGCGCAATTCAGCCGGATGCAGCGGCGGCACAGGCAGCAGAAGACGCAGTTCAGCCGGAAGCACAGGCAGCGGAAGGCGCGATTCTGTCAGATGCAGTAGCACCTGAGGCATCTGTGCAGCCGGAGGCAGCACAGGCACCGGAGGCAGCACCTGCAGATGCCGCAGCTCTTGCGGCCGCTGAGGCGGAGGCTTCCGCTGCAGTTGGACAGCCAGAGACGCCCGAGCAGGCGTCAGCAGAAGAAGCACAGGCTTCTGAACCCGCACAATCCAGTGCAAATGGTTCGGAATCAGGCGATGAACCTGAGATGCTGTCTGCAGCGGAAATCCTGGCTCAGGTTCAGCCGGAAGCCCCGGCGAATCAGGGAGCGAATGACGCGGCAGTGACGTCCCCCGCAGAACAGGCAGTTCCCGCTCCTTCGCAGGATGCAGCAGCAGATCAGTCCTCACAGGCTGATTCACAGAAAGAGGCTGCATCACAGAATGAGGATGCGGCACAGGAAGAAGAGCCAGACATGCTGGCAGCAGAAGACATCCTGGCGCAGATCCAGGGGACAGCGCAGGAAGTAACCGAAGGATCAGCAGAAGCTGCATCACCGGAAGCAACTGCAGAGGAAACAGCAATGCCGGAAGCTGCTTTAGAGAAGACGGATGAAGCAGACGAAGAGACCGAGGTAGCAGAAGGTATCATCGGAGTTTCTGAGACAGATCAGGCATTGACAGAGACGGTTGCCAAGGAAGATGAGTCCGAGGAGACAGAGATGACCGCTTCAGCGGCTGAGGAATCGGAAGGCTCCACGGAAGAGGCAGACGAGACGGAAGAAGCCACGGAAGGAGCAGGAGAAACTGAAGCAGCGGCGACTGGCGAAGACGAAACAGAAGCAATGGCTGCGGAGGTGGAAGAGACAGAGGCGGAGCAGTCCGTTGAGGAAACCGAAGCAGAATTGACAAACGAGGAATCAGAAGCAGAAATGTCTGCCAAGGAGACAGAGGCGGAATTGCCAGACGAGGAGACTGAAGCTGAGCTCTCTGAAGCAGGAGCTATAGATGAAGGTGCGTCCGGAGAAGTGCGAGAGAAATCCAGGGATGAGGTTCATGTAGAGACCGAAGGAGAGCCGCTCAAGGAAGACTGGATCAATTCCGTTGCACTGGAGGTCTCAACCGATGACGGCTGGAGCGCAGCCCAGACAGAGAACGGCTCCGTGATCGAGGTCGATGCAGACCAGATGCTGAAGTTCCACGTAACCTGCACGGTGGAACCAAAGACCTTGAGTCCGGAGATGAAGACCATCGTCTACCAGATCCCTGGCGAGATCAGAAGTGTTGAGGAATCCTACGGCGAGATTGTGGATTCCGAAGAGAAAGTCCTCGCGGACTACTCTATCGACAGCACAGGCCTGATCCACATCACCTTCACGGACGAGGTCGCAAAGCTGAACAAAGCCGGAGCAGAGGTCACCTGTACCATAGAATTCCGGACACGGGCTTCGAATCTGGTGGAGTAATGTCAATTGGGTGATTCACCCACTACAGATCGATCTGTGAATATGAAGAGGAATCACCCGATTGATCGAGTTGAGTGTATGAAACATAGTTATCACAAGCCATCTACAGGGGAAGGCTTTGATATAGATGCATCATTCAGGTAATTCACAAAACTATGGAAAAGGAGAGACATATGAAGAAAACAATAGGCAAGATGATGGCTTTAGTCATTGCTATGGTGATGGTACTTGCCATGGGTATGACAGTAT
>CAMJIC010000054.1 GCA_946405675.1 uncultured Clostridia bacterium | reverse complement strand
CGCGATCCTGCCAAGCGCCTCCACCGTATTCCCCACACGAATCCACGCGCGAAAACCGCCGGCAGCTCTTTCTGGCTCCTTGTCACCATACAGGTCTTTCTTCCCGGCTGTCCGCTCAGTGAGGACACAGACTGCTCCCTGGCGAAACACTGCCGGAATGAAGTCATTTCCATCCACCCTTGTCCCTGCGATTGCCCCGAACAAGGATCCCGGACCTGCCTTCCTGCTGTCTGTCACGATGGAAGACACCTCCGTATCCAGAAGCTCCTTCAAAGCCTTCTTTACACCTGACGCAGCTTTGTCAGCAAAGCCACAGGGTACCGCGCGCGCTTCCATCACCGCGCTCTGATCCGTCCCTTCTTCGTACAGCTTCCCCTCCTGGCACGGCATCCCCTCCGCGTCCACGCACCCATAGCTTCCGTCCCCGTTCACAAATGACAGGCGGAAATCTCCGCCTGTCACCTCCTGGATTCTTCTTAAAGTGAGTCCTTTCATGCATTCCTCCCATTCCCATGATCCCGCAAAGACACCTCGATCAGATGTTCGCACAATGCGGGGAAATCGATTCCGATGGCTGCGGCCTCCTGCGGAAGCAGGCTGGTCGGCGTCATGCCGGGAAGCGTATTGGCCTCCAGGCAGTAGACATTCTCCTGTTCATCCATCATCACGTCAATCCTGCCATAGCTGTTCAGATGCAGCGTATGATAGGCATCCAGGCAGGCCTTCTGTATCTTCTCAGACAGCTGGGTGGAAATCTCAGCCGGGCAGGTCTCCACCGTGGAACCCGCCTGATACTTATTCGTATAGTCATAGAACCCATGGAGCGGGGCGATCTCAATCACTGGATACGCCTTCCCGTCAACGATCCCGCAGGAAAACTCCCGCCCGCTGATATACTGCTCAACGATCAGGACATCCTCATAGGAAAACGCCGTTTCGACGGCTTTATAGTATGCCGTCTGTGAACGCGGGATGCTCACTCCCACACTGGAGCCTCCCCTGGACGGCTTGACCACACACGGCAGCCCGACGCCATTTTCCGATGGGTCAGACACCGGATCCCCCTTCCGGATCACGATCCCACGAGGCGTAGGCACGCCATTTTCCCGGAACAGCTGCTTCGTCAGATCCTTGTCCATGGCAAGTGCGCTTCCCAGGTAGCTGCTTCCGGTGTATGGAATTCCCAGCAGTTCAAACACCGCCTGGATCTTTCCGTCCTCGCCATTCGCGCCATGCAGTGCCATAAACACCGTATCGGCCTGCTGACAGAGCGCGATTACATTCGGACCAAAGAAAGACCCCCTCTTTTTCAGTTCTTCAATCTGGCCGTCGAACGAGCGGGCATATGCCGCCGCCTCATCCACGTCATAATCATTGGAAAATGCGCCCGGAATGTCAGTCCCGATGCGCCTGTCTCCGCAGAACACATCGATCAGGATGGCCCTGTGCCCCTTACTCCTGAGCGCCTTGCACACCTGCGTTCCCGAAACGATCGAGATCTCACGTTCCGTGCTGATTCCACCCGCCAATACTACGATATCCATGCTTCTCTCCCCTTTATCATTATAACAAGTCACGTCCCTGCCAATGGGATGGCCTGTGGGTGTGCCCTTGATGACAGCACCACGCCGCTGCGCGGGCCAAGCCGCATCGACAATTCCCCATGGCGCACCGGAAAGGATCTCCTCTGCGTAGAGTAAGACGACGCATCAGTGTAAAAGATCCGCGTCATCATCGAATCCACCGGCACATCCGCCGTCCAGACCGGGACCGTAACCTCGATCTCTTCGCTGCCATTGTTGAACAGGCAGGCAATCTGTTCCTCTTCATTGAACCTGGCATAGGCGATGTACTGATATCCGCCTCCCAGGAATTTGATGGATCCTGTCTTCAGCACAGGCCTGCTCCTGCGCATTGCAATCGCGCTTTTGTGAAATGCGATCATCTGGGCATCCTCCCTGCCCCAGGGATATGTCCTGCGGTTATCCGGATCGGTAAATCCGGTCAGTCCCGCCTCATCGCCGTAATAGATCGTCGGCGCTCCCGGCCAGGTCATCTGAAGAAGGACCGCTTCCCGCATCACGGCAGGATCCACATTTTCGGAGGCCGCGTCATAGTCATAATCCGCGGAGCGGCCCGTCCGGTGATTGGTCCGTGTCAGGAAACGGGAATGATCGTGATTGGAAAGCTGATTCATCGCGCACAGCAGGGATGGCTCCATGAATTCACACATATGGTACCGCATGGACCCGAAGAAGGAATCCGCGTTTCCGAGCTGGCCTTCAAGGTATTCATTGGAGTGCTTCTCCATCCCGGTAAAAAACCAGGTAACCGGTTCCATGAACGCATCGTAGTTCATGACCGTATCCCATTCATCTCCCGCGAGCCATCCTCCCGCGTCTCCATAATGCTCCGCCACAATCAGGGCATCCGGATTCGCTTTCTTTACCTCATGGCGGAACGCCTTCCAGAATCTATGGTTAAACTCGGCGCCCTGCCCCAGGTCTGCCGCAACATCCAGCCGCCATCCGTCGGCACAATATGGCTCGCTGACCCATTTACGCGCGATCGACAGGATGTAGCCTGTCAGGTTTTCCGATCCTTCATAATTCAGCTTTGGAAGCGTATCATGCCCCCACCATCCTGAATAGGATGCGTTATCCGGCCATGCGGAAGGATCCTTTTCCCGGAACAGGAAGAAATCCGCGTAGGGAGACTTCGCGCTGACATATGCCCCGTCCTGGTATCCGGCCTGGTGGCTGTAGATCTTCTCCCTGTCCATCCATTTGTTGAAGGATCCGCAATGGTTGAATACACCGTCAAGGATCACACGGATCCCGCGGCTGTGCGCCTCCTTCACAAGCTCGATGAAGAGCCGGTCGGAAGCCTCCAGGTTCTCCTTTCTGGTCACCCTGCATACATAGCGGGAGGACTTCGCATTCTCCGCCGCTCCCGGGGGCAGGACCTCCCCCTCGTCCACCACCAGCTTTCCGATATGCGGATCGATATGGTCATAATCCTGCGTGTCGTACTTGTGATTGGACGGGGAGACAAACAGCGGGTTGAAATAGATCGCCTCGATCCCCAGATCCTGAAGATAGTCCAGCTTCCGCCTTACACCCTCCAGGTCTCCCCCGTAAAAATTCCCGACATCCATGGCAGACGGTCTCTGATACCAGTCCCGGATATGACGCACATGAGTTCCGATGTAGCAATACTCATCATCCAGGACATCATTCATCTCATCCCCTCTGCAGAAACGGTCAGTATAGATCTGATACATGACCGCCCCTTTCGCCCAGTCAGGCGTGGAAAAACCCGGACAGATCCGGAACCTGGCAGCACTGTCCGCCCGTTCCGATATCCCCCGCTTATTCAGGATCACTCTCATCGGTCCGCTGATGATCTCAAAACAGTAGCTCATCGCCTGACGGCCCATGCGTACCCTGGCTGCATAATAATCGAAGAAGCCTGAAGTCCGCTCAAATTCCATGCGTTCACGGATATGGTCACTCACGAGCCACACCTCGTCCACATTGGCCCTTGCCGTTCGAACCCTGATCGTAACCGTATCCCCTACCTTAGGTTCAACCGGATCTACAAATGCCGGACTTTCATCCGAAAACAAGGCATCAAGGTTCAGCGTCGGAAGCATCTCCATGACATATCTGGCTGTACGCGCTGCCTGGCTGAATGTTTTTCTGAACATCATCTGAACTGCCTTCCTCCTTCGTACTCACACCTGTTGCCGATTGTTTTATTTTACTCTTGTCATATTTTACCCCCTGAACGGGGAAAAGGAACAGCACTTGCGCGCTGTCCCTCTTCCTTGGAGAAGGTATTCTCTTATGGGGTGTAGCAAAAACTATATAATGTATTGGGGTTTTACAGTTATATTTATAACACGGAATCCTGCCAAAGTGTGCCCAAACTTGTATGAATAAATCAGTTTTCTTTGTGCATTATGTCCATATTGCTCTTACTTCGCCCCACAGCGCAGGAGCAAAACAAAAGCACTGGTACAGCCTGATTTCCCTGCTGTAGCTGTTCAAAACCCGCACTGAACAGTTACTCCCTGCTTTCCCATTCATGCATCAGACAAGCCGGACCTTCAGGAGCCCCACATTCAGATCTTCTGCTCAAACAAAGCTTCGAATTCTTCCCTGCTGAGCTTCTCCTTTTCAAGCAACAGAGCTGCTGCACGGTCCAGCACCGGCCTGTTCTTCGCGATCAGGCTGCGTGCAGCCTCATACGCTTCGTCAATAATCTTTTTGACCTCCTCGTCAATGATGGAGGCAACCCGCTCTCCGTACTGCCTGGTGTGGGCCAGATCTTTTCCGATGAAAATCTCATCCTCTCCCTGCTCATAATTGATCAGGCCAAGCCGCGCGGAAAAACCATATTTTGTCACCATCGCCCGGGCCGTCGCCGTCGCCTGTTTGATGTCCTGGGAAGCCCCTGTCGTGACATCGCCGATCACCAGCTCCTCCGCGACACGTCCGCCCAGCAGCACAATGATGCTTTGGCGCATCTTCCCCTTCGTCTCAAACATCTCATCCTTTTCCGGGAGCGGCATCGTGTATCCTGCGGCCCCGTGTCCTGTCGGAATAATGGATATGGTATGAACCGGCCCCACATCCGGCAGCAGGTGGAACAGGATCGCGTGTCCGGATTCATGATAGGCAGTAATGCGCTTTTCCTTCTCCGAGATCACCCGGCTGTGCTTCTCCGACCCGATACCGATCCGGATAAATGCGCGCTCGATGTCAGCCTGTTTCACGTAAGCCCTGTGCTCCTTCGCAGCGCCAATGGCAGCTTCATTCATCAGGTTTTCCAGATCTGCGCCTGTGAAGCCTGCACTGGTGCGCGCAATCGTATCCAGGTCTACATCATCCGCCAGAGGCTTTTTCTTTGAATGGACCTGCAGGATCTCCAGGCGTCCCCTTACATCCGGGCGTCCCACATGAACCTGCCGGTCAAAGCGTCCCGCCCTGAGGATCGCAGGATCCAGGATATCGACACGGTTGGTGGCAGCCATCACGATGATGCCCTGATTCTCTGAGAACCCATCCATCTCCACCAGCAGCTGATTGAGCGTCTGTTCCCTCTCATCATGCCCGCCGCCCATGCCGGTGCCCCTGCGCCGCCCGACGGCATCGATCTCATCGATGAACACAATGCAGGGCTGGTTCTTCTTTGCTTCCTCAAACAAATCGCGCACACGGCTTGCGCCGACACCGACAAACATCTCTACAAAATCAGATCCTGAGATCGAGAAGAAAGGAACGCCGGCCTCTCCTGCGACAGCCCTGGCCAGCAGCGTCTTTCCCGTTCCGGGAGGCCCCACCAGGATCACGCCTTTCGGAATTCTGGCGCCGACATTCAAAAACTGCTCCGGCTCGGACAGAAACTGAACCAGTTCCTGCAGCTCCTCTTTTTCTTCCTTCAGCCCTGCGACATCCGAAAATGTCACCTTCTTCGCGTCCGGCGTGAACATCTTCGCGCGGCTCCTGCCGAAATTCATCATCATGGAACCGCCGTTCTGCTGGCGGTTCATCATGGAGAACAGCAGGATAACCATCAATCCTGTGAAGATCACAGGAAGAAACGTGGAAAACAGCGTGCTGCGCCTGGACACGTCCTGTACTCTGACAGTCACATCATATGCGCCGATCTTCTCGACCGCCGCATTCACATCAGGGACATTCAGAGACACTTCTTCATTGTCCGTCGTTGTGATCCGAAGGGAGCCGGTGGGCACCTCCTCATTCTGAATGACCTCTACCATTGAGACCTTGCCGTCCTTGAGCATCGTCTCCAGCTGCCTGGATGTGATATCACTGCGCCCGTTAAAGCTGTCCCGCAGCGTAAAGATCAACAGGATCAGCAGGATCCCGACGATGAGATACAGCCCGGTTCCTCTCATTCCTTTATTCAAATTCTCTTACTCCTCTGTCAGTGACAATACCCCGATATAGGGCAGGTTGCGGTATCTTTGGTCATAATCCAGTCCATATCCGACCACGAATTCGTCCGGAATCCGGAAACCCTGGTAATCAACTTCCACATCGACCTCCCTGCGCTCCGGCTTATCCAGGAGTGTACACAGCCGGATCGAAGCAGGATGCCGGTCAGACAGGTTCTTCAGCAGATAGCTCAGGGTTCTGCCGGAATCAATGATGTCTTCCACGACCACAACTTCCTTGCCGTTGATCGGCTCGTCCAGATCCTTGATGAGCTTGACAACGCCGCTGCTCTTTGTCCCTGAACCGTAGCTTGACACTGACATGAAATCCATTGTCACCGGCACAGTGATCCTTTTCGCAAGCTCACAGATAAAAAAAATGCTTCCCTTCAGGATTCCGATCAGATGCACCTGCCTGCCGACATAATCCTGGCTGATCTGCGCACCCAGCTGGGCGATCCTCTCATCTACTTTGTCTTCCGGAATCAGAACTCTGACAGTCTCTTTCATAGTGCCTCCTCAAGAAATACCGTAATTCTGGCGCATGACGCGCCCGTACTGACCTTCGCTCTCTCACTGATCCGCATCCCGATCACCCACAAAACATGGCTGCCCTGTGCTATGAGCGGTATGGAATCCCGCATCGCCCGCGGAACCTTCTCATCGATCAGATAATCCTTCAGTTTTTTCCGTCCATGGGAAGCATTCACATACAGGTAATCTCCCGGCCGCCGGGTCCGAAGGACCAGGCACGGTGTCATTGTATCATAAGCCAGATACTTCGTGTACTTCTTTTTCGGAACCATGCCTCCAGGCCATGTGAGAAAATGCACGTCCGCACGGATCATTTTCCCCGGGCAAGCGTCATTTCCTTCCGGGAAACCATTCCAATCCGCATCCCTCCTGCACTCCTGATCCCCGCTCAGGAAGGAAGCCGGAAAGAAACCGGAGCCATCTTCGCCGATCCGGAAGACTGCCTCCTCCAGACCCCTGACCTGCCCCCCTTCCGGCAGGCCCTTCCTTTGATGCGCCATCCTGAGGATTCCCTCCTCACTGAAGGCAACAAGCCCGCCAGGCAGATTCACCCTCCGGGAACTTCGTCCCGCCGCCAGGTCATCCAGGGCACGCACATGCGTCCTGGCAATATCTTTCAGCGACCCGCTGCACCGGGCAATCATGCGTCTCAGAATCCTGCCTCTTAATACATCCGGAATCCGGGAAAGCTGTGTGCGGTCCGCCTTCAGATCTTTCCGATGTCCGTCCCCATCCTCCACGACCACCCGCTCCCAGAGCTCATTTTCCTCCTGCTGCAGCCATTCCTCCACCTGCCTCAGGTCACTGGCAGCCTGTGTAATATGCATCACAGCACCGGCATTGAGTTCCTCCAGCATCGGTATGATCTTCAGACGGATCGCATTCCGGGTGATCTGCACGTCATAGTTCGTCAGGTCTGTCCGCCAGGTGATATTTCTTCCGGTGAGCCAGTCTTCGATCTGGTCCTTCCCGCAGAAAAGAAGCGGCCTGATCATCAGAAGGCTGCCCTCCCGGTGCGCGGGGCGGATTCCTCCGAGCCCCGCGACAGAGCTTCCCCTGATCAGGTTCCAGAGAACCGTCTCCGCCTGATCCATCCTGTGATGCGCGGTTGCCAGTACATGAATGCCGAACACTTCAGCCGCCTCGCCAAACACCCTGCGCCGCTCAGACCTGGCGGTTTCTTCCAGTCCCGTTCCCATCCTGGCCGAGCATGCAGGCACATCTACATGTGAAATATAAAGCGGGATCCCGTATTCCAGGCACAGCTTACGGACAAACGCACAGTCCTCCATGCTCTGACCGGCCCGGATCCCATGCTCCACATGGACCGCGCAGACCTCATATCCAAGTTCTTTCAGCGCAAGCAGCAGGCAGACAGAATCCGCGCCGCCTGAAACCCCCACCAGAATCTTCCCTGTCCCATGCGGGAGAGAAAAGGACTCCATCTCCTTTTTGATCATTTCCAACAATGGCTTTCCCATAAAATCCTGACCTCTCCTTAGGAGCTGTAGATAAATAACTTGTGCAGATGGCGAAGGATTCACATGTATTTGCAAGGCGCAAGAACGCTCTGCGGAATCGATCCGCAGAGCGTCCTCATTATCCATTCAGTTTCCGTCATCCGCAAAAATGGTTCCCCGGTTCCATTCCTGATCTGCGCTATTTGCGCTGCTGGAAGATCACTTCATCCGGATATACCAGTCCAAGCTTCTCCCTGGCCACCTTTTCCACATAGGCATTCGTATGCGTATACTTCCGGAATGTCTCAATGCTCTCGCCTCTGCCCTGTTCATCCGTGATCTTCTGCTCCAGCGTCTCGATCTGCGTCGCATAGGCATCATTGCGATCCGAGATCGCCTGGCATCTCACCGCCAGTGCCACGACTACAATGCACACCACAATGATGATCATGATCATCCCTCTGCGATTCTCCCTCGAAACCGGCTGTCTGCCTGCCTTCATACGAACATCACCTCTTCATCCAAAAAACAATTCAGGAACGCAAGAATTGCGGTCATATGTCAATTAAGAAATCTTTAAGACATCTTTATTGTAATCTTTCAATCCATTTTTTTCAAGCCAGTTTCGCCGGATTCCTTTCAGGAAACAAAATAGCGTTACAAGTCATACCCGCACCAACGTAACTGTCCACTGCCCGGCTGGTCAGGCTATGGATTGCGTCGGAGGGCCGCTCTCGCTTATGTTCTCGGCTTCCGCCTCGGTCGGCGCTAAACGCGTGTCACTGGCACGCAGCGCCCTCGCGTAGCGGTTCTAAGCTCATGCTGCGCCTTTGGCTTGCATTCGCTAAGAACCGACGCTGCGGATGCCCTCCTCGTGCAATCCATAGCCTGCCCAGCCGGGCAGTGAACAGTAACGCTGGCGGGGGTGTGTCTTGTAACAAAATGGCATGTAACAATGCCATTGAATCATATATACCGGAACAGTTCCTGCGCTTCCTCTTTCCTCACAGTCTCCGCGACGCTGAGGACTTCCGCCTTTACGGTACGTGTCCCGAAGGCGATCTCGATCACATCACCGGGGCTGACCTGTGCGGATGCCTTGGCTGTCTTGCCATTGATGCTGACCCGCCCGGTGTCACAGGCCTCGTTTGCTACGGTACGGCGTTTGATCAGGCGCGATACCTTCAGATATTTATCCAGTCTCATGCTTGCCTCCTTCCGAAAGATCGGTCAAAAAAGAGCGGGAGATACTCCCGCTCCGTATCATTCAGACCTCCGATCCCGGTCTTACCCCTCATTCAAGGCATCCTTCAAAGCCTTCCCGGCCTTGAACTTCGGATTCCTGGAAGCCTTGATCGTCATGGATTCGCCAGTCAGCGGATTCCTTCCTTCGCGCTCGCCTCTCTCGACCACTTCAAAAGTTCCGAATCCAACGATCTGCACCTTGTCATCGTTCTTCAGTGCATCGCTGACTGTTTCCACAAATGCCTTCAGTGCCGCCTCAGCGTCCTTTCTGGAAATCTCCGCACGTTCAGCCATAGCCGCGATCAGTTCAGTCTTGTTCATGAGAATTACTCCTTTTACCTGGTTTTCTTCTTTCCTGCCTGCCCTGTCAGCGCAGGAGTCAATTATTACAGTCTGCATCTTTGCGGGATGATCAGAATCCGCTCAGAAAACCTTTGCAATCTGATGCAGTTCATTCTGAGCCTCTCCATCCTCCTGCCAGTCTCCTTCACGCCAAAGCCGGAACAGCCGGCTTCGCATACGCAGACACTATCATAACTTATATATCGACACGAATCGTTTGTCAAGAGATTGCATTTGCTCACGCATTGACCATATTGTCAACCATCGCGCTGATCTCCTTGCCAAATGCTTCATCCTTCTTCTGTGCATCCTCCAGGGATGTCCCTACAATCCCATAATAGAACTTAATCTTCGGCTCTGTTCCCGACGGACGTACGCACAGCCAGGCATCGCCCTCCAGCTCATAATAAAGGACGTTGGACTTCGGAAGGCCCGTGTCTGTCACTTCGCCGGTCGCAAGATCCTTGACCCGATCCAGCGCATAGTCACGGATCTTAAGTACCTTGCACCCGGCGATCTCTGACATCTCCTGTTCCCTGAGCGTTGTCATGATCTGACGGATCTTCTCAAGGCCGGAGATCCCCTTCAGGCCCACTGACATGACATTGTCCCTGTAATACCCGCAGCGCTCATACAGATCCAGCATGGCATCCCACAGGGTCATGTTCTTCGTCTTATAATAAGCAGCCGCCTCACACAGCGCCATTACCGCAACGATCGCGTCCTTATCCCTTGCATGCGTCCCGATCAGGCACCCGTAGCTCTCCTCGAATCCAAACAGGTAAGAGCCCTTTCCTTCCGTCTCCATCTGCAGGATCCTGCGTCCGATCCACTTGAATCCGGTCAGGCACTCATACTCCGCGACGCCATAATATTTACAGATCGCATCCGCAAGATTGGTGGTCACGATGGTCTTGATCAGCATACCATCCTCAGGCAGCCCGCAAAGCGCCTTCCTCTGTCCGATCTCATAATCCGCAAGAAGGCTTCCGGACATATTGCCGGTCAGGGTATGATAGACACCATCCTTGTCACGTACTCTCACACCCAGACGGTCCGCGTCCGGATCGGTGGCAAGCACCAGGTCAGCTCCCGTCTCTTCCGCAAGCTTCAGGCCCAGCGTGAATGCCTCGTCCGCCTCCGGATTCGGATACGAAACGGTCGGGAATTCTCCGTCCGGCTTCTCCTGCTGCGGCACCACGGTCACATGCTCAAATCCAAGCTCCTTCAGAACCCTTGTCGCCGGAACGAGGCCTGTGCCGTGAAGCGGCGTATAGACGATCTTCAGGTTTGCCGCCTCCTGGCGGATCGCCTCCGGATGAAGGACATTCTTCTTAAGCTCTTCGATATAATCCGTGTCAACTTCCTTGTCGCCCACCAGGACATACAGGCCCTTCTCCACAGCCTCCTTCATATCCATCGTCTTGCAGGAGGCATAGTCACTGATCGCCTTGACCTCATCCATGATCCCGGTATCATGCGGAGGCGTGATCTGCGCGCCATCCTCCCAGTATACCTTGTATCCATTGTATTCAGGCGGGTTATGGCTGGCCGTAATATTGATGCCCGCGATGCAGCCCAGATGGCGTACCGCATAGGAAAGCTCGGGCGTGGGACGCAGCGCGTCAAACACATATGCCTTGATCCCGTTCGCGGCAAGGGTCAGGGCGGCGCAGTCCGTAAACTCCTGATACATACGGCGGGAATCATGGGCAATCACCACACCCTTTTCTTTTCCGCCAGCCTTGAGGATATAATTGGCCAGGCCCTGGGTCGCCTTCCGCACCACATAGATATTCATGCGGTTCGTACCGGCCCCGATAATACCTCTCAATCCAGCCGTACCGAACTCAAGGTCCATATAGAACCGCTCCTTGATCTCATCCTCATTTCCCTCCAGGGCACGAAGCTCCGCCTTCGTTCCCTCATCAAAATAAGGACTTTCCAGCCACTGTTGATACCTTACCCTGTACTCTTCCATAATCCCTCCTGTGCTGCCTGGAAGCGGTCACCTGCCGGAAATCCAACGCTTCCAGGTAAAAAATGTAAATGTGTCTTTTAGATCCTGAAATCCGATCCTCAGAGCTGTGTATCTGCGTACACCTTCCTGATCTCGGTATAACCACTCTTCTCCAACGCCTCCACCTGAAACTTCGCGTTCTTCTTCAGCGGCTGCACCACCACTGCAAAGCCCTGTGCACGCTCTTTCGCCGCAGCGGAAAAGACCTCCGTCATTCTCCCGGACGCGCTCTTCAGGTCGATCAGATATGCCTTGCGCGGCATGCTGCTATTCTCCTTCCAGCCAAGGTCACGCAGGATCGTCACGATCCGTTCGAATCCGATGGAAAAACCGCATGCCGGGGCATCCTGTCCGCAGAAACGGCCAACCATCTTATCATACCTGCCGCCTCCGGCGATCGAGAAGGAATAATGATCGATGGAAATCTCAAAAATCGTCCCTGTATAATAGCTCATGCCCCGCACCAGGGTCGGGTCAAACTCCAGGGTAATATCATCGCTGATCATTCCCCGGACCGCAGACAGGATCGTCGTGATATCCTGCTGCGCGCCCTCTTCAATGCAGTCAGCGCATGTCTGACTGATGAATGCCGCAGGATCCTGCAGCTGCTCTCCTTCCAGTGCCCGGAAGAACCCAACATACTTCTCCACCTTTTCAGGGGCAAAACCGCCCTGAATCAGCTCCTCCTTCACCCCGTCAAGCCCGATCTTGTCCATCTTGTCCAGGATGATGAACACCTCATCATATTCTTCTTCCGCAAATTCTGCGCTCTTTGCCATCGCCCGCAGGATCCGCCTGTCACCGATATGCACCGTAAAACCTGACACGCCAACCTCAGCGAAGATCCTGTGCAGCGCATCGCTGGTCGCCGCGATCAGCTCGATCTCCGCCATCACGCTGGCATCCCCGATAATATCAATATCACACTGGGTAAACTGCCTGAACCGCCCCTTCTGAGGCCGGTCCGCGCGGAATACATTCCCGATCTGAAGCGCCTTGAAGGGAGACGGCAGCTCATTCTTATGGCCGGAATAATATCTGCACAGCGGAACCGTAAGATCATACCGCAAAGCACTGTCAGCAAGCTCCGTCCCGGCAGCATCCGGATACATCTCCTCCTTCCGGACCTTCTGAAGGCTCTTCTCCAGCTCACGCCCCCGCTTCTCCACCTTAAAGATCAGCTTCTCATTCTCCCCGCCGTTCTTCCCGGTCAGATTCTCAATATGCTCCATGACAGGCGTCTCGATCTCGGTAAATCCATATCTGGCGTATGTCTCCCGGATGACTCCAAGCACATGCTGCCTCAAAGCCATATCCTCCGGCAGAAAATCCTGCATGCCCTTCACTGGTGTCTGTATCAATTTCATAAATGCTCTTCCTCCTGTCAAGAGTATACCCGCAAACCCCGGCAGTGACAAGGATGTCCTTCCATTTCCTCCATAACCCCGCTGGCGAGGTTACAAGTCACACTCTGGCCAGGTTGCTGTTCACTGACCGGCCGGGCAGTGAACTGTGACCTGGCCAGGGTGTGACTTGTAAC
>CAMJIC010000053.1 GCA_946405675.1 uncultured Clostridia bacterium | reverse complement strand
GCCTGCCCAGCCGGGCAGTGAACAGAAACGCTGGCAGGAGTGTGACTTGTAACCAGTTTTTTCCGCCCATTTTCTCCGCATTTTTTTCGCAGTACTTTTTCCTGCCGGCAGATGAGGCCTCACCTGCCGGCAGGAGCACGGCCCGATTCCAGCCATGCGCGCTCCAGCTCCTCCCGCTCCTGTTTGGTCTCAAAGCGGGTGATCTTCCTGCCGGCGCGGATGCTGTAAAGCATCTCGTCAAGCGGTTCCGGCTTGTGGTAGTAGTAGCCCTGAATCAGCTCACAGCCGATTTCCCGGACAAATGCGACCTGTTCCTGCGTCTCAACCCCTTCGATCAGCGTGTGAGACCCCAGCTGCCTTGCAATATTCATCATCTCCCGGAGGATCACGCGGTTCGCCCCATTGTTGTCGTCCAGATGGCGCAGCAGCTCCATGTCAAACTTGATCAGGTCAAAGCTGAACCGGCTGAACATATTGATCGCGGAATACCCGCTCCCGAAATCGTCCAGCCAGACACGGTATCCGTTTTCACGGATCCGGCGCATCTGATCCTCCAGGTGCGCCGCGCCGACTGCCAGATCCTGCTCTGTGATCTCAACGATAAAATAGCTCTTGTCTACGTACTGTTCCATCCCGTACCTGCGGTAGAGCTCGTTCATCCTTCCCAGCACATCCAGATGGTCAAAATCCTGTCTGGAAAAATTCACCGAAACAGGCGTCAGGGGAAGATTGTTCTCAGACCGCAGAATGAAATCCCTGCAGACCTGTTCAAAGATATAGATATCCAGCTTGTACAGCTGATGATACTCCTGAAGCGCCGGGATAAACTCCCCCGGCGAGATCATCCCGCGCACCGGGTCGATCCATCTGGCAAGCGCTTCAAAAGAAGCCCCCCGCCCGGAACAGGCGCGCGTGATTCCCTGATAATAGATTTTGATCCATCCTTCCTGAAGCGCGCGGTCAAAATGCTCGATAATGTACCGCTCCCGCCAGTATCTGTCATCGGCCGCCTGGGAGAAGATCGCCCAGGTTCTTGTCATGTCGTTATGGATCCTGCGAAGGGCGTGCCTTGCATGATCCAGCGCGTCATTGACATCCATCCCTTCCTTGATGGCACAGATGCCGCACCGGATGCCGGACGTGACGCCGCGCGCATTTTTCCGGATCCGCTCATCCGCATTCTCGATCTCCCTCGCGATCCTCTCATAATTGTGGTGATTATTGATCACGATAAAATGATCGTTTGCGCCGCGGACCAGGAGTGCTTCCGGGAATGCCTCCTTCAGTTCCTTCGCCACCAGACGCAGCAGGTCGTCTCCCTCCTTGACACCGTACTGGTAATTATAGGACTGCATGGAAAAAATATCGGAAAAGATCACCGTCGGATCATTTCCCGCTGCGCGGATCGACCGGGCACGCTCATCCCCGTATGCCTTCAGGTAGTTCAGGTTCGGAAGGCCCGTCACGGAATCCGTGTAGAATACATCCTGGCGGAACAGGTCATAGCTCTCTTCCACCGTCAGCATGTTTTCCTTTGTATTGGAAACATTCTGATACTGGATCACGGCCAGTTTTGTCCCGTCCGGCATCTCCTGCCACTGCCCGTTCCCATGGATATAGGCATACTGCCCTTTGATGCGGCAGCGGAATATGACATCGTACCCGCCTTCTCCCCGCAAAAATGCGTCGCTGATCCTGGAGACAGTACCGACATCATCCGGATGCATGCGCTCATACATGCCCACGGACAGCCATTTCAGGACATGATCCCGCTCCATTCCCGTATTCCGGCAAAATCCGTCCGACGCCAGCACGGGAACCGCCTCGCCGTCAATGTTCTGGTAATACACGAAAGAGAGCGGGCTGCTCTCGTAGACTCTTTTGATTTCCTCCGGAAAAATGTACATCTTTGCCTCTGCCTCACTTTCCGTTCCTAAGGATCTGCTCATTCATAACTGCTCCTTAGGATGCCTTTCTCTCAGGCCTTCACACATATCTCAGCTCCGCTTCCGGACGTTTTCCTTTTTCCAGCTTCAGGATCATATAGCTCCTTTTGCGCATCTCCTGCCGCGGAAATGTGATGCTTCCCGGGTTCAGGATCAGAAGCCGCTCAGAGCTGTCATCGATCTTCGGACGATGCGTGTGCCCGAAGATCGCGATATCACATTCATTTTCCAATGCCTGCCGCGCCAGCTCCTGCGTGCCATAGCTGACGGAGCACAGGTGTCCGTGGGTCATCAGGATGCGGTGCCCTGCCAGCTCAACGATCCGGCTGAGCGGGTAGGATGGATCGTAGTCGCAGTTCCCCCGGACCATGTACAGTGGAACGTCCTCCCCCGCAAGAATACAGGCAAACTCCTCCTGGTCTTCCTGGGAATCCCCCAGATGCAGCATCGCGTCAATCGGCCATTCACGGTCCAGGGCCTTTGCCACGAACAGATCCTGTCCGTGGGAATCACTTACAACAAGTATCTTCATGGAATCATCTCCCTGAGGAGCTCCTGAATCTTCCGGAATGCCTTCCCCCTGTGGCTGATGCGGTTTTTCTCTTCGCGGGGGATCTGCCCGGAGGTCATGCCATACTCAGGCAGATAAAAGATCGGATCATACCCAAATCCATTTTCTCCGCACGCCTTTGTATGGATCCTGCCCTCCAGGGTTCCTTCCGCCGTCAGCTGCCTGCCATCCGGCCAGGCTACGGCAACCGCGCAGACAAACCGCGCAGAGCGCAAAGGGCCAGGCGTTCCATCCGGCAGGCAGCCGGGATGGATCCTCTGGATCTCCTCACCCGTTCCTTGTGCCCGGGGCTCCTGAGAAGCACAGATTCCATCCTTGTCCTTCCAGCCCTGCTGCAGAGCAGAAAACCCTTCCTGCCGCGCCCTGGTTTCCTCCGGGCAGGCTTTTGCTCCCTCCGACTGCGCCCGCGCTTCCTTTGTGGCACAGAACACATCCACCAGCCGGATGATCTCCCTGTTTTTGATCTCGTAGGAGGTGTCATGCCCCATCCACCGTGCGGAATGAATCCCGGGTGCTCCGTCCATGGCATCAACCACCAGTCCGGAGTCATCCGCGATCGCCATTTCACCGGATGCCTGAGCGACGGCACGCACCTTTATCAGCGCATTTTCCACAAATGTACTTCCATTTTCCACGATATCAAGATCAAGTCCGGCTTCCGCCATCGTGACAAGCTCCATGTCAAATCCTGCCAGGATCTGCCGGATCTCCACCATCTTCTGGGCATTGCCGGTCGCTGCGATCATCTTTCTTTTCATGATTTCCTCCTGCTCCGTTACAAGTCACACCCCAACCAGCGGACGGCCTGTGAGTGTGACTTGTAACCCCGCTCCCCTTCCACCGACCGCAAGCCTGGCCGGCATGCGCCTCTAGTGTCCCGTATCCGGGAGCTTCATTCCGGGTAACTGTTCAGAACCTGTTCTGAACAGTTACGCATCGGGCGATGCTTCGCATCCTGAATCGCCCGATGCCACTTCATTTACACTTTCATACGCCCTCAGCAGCAAGTGCTTCGGGCTGTCCTGAACAGTTACCATTCCGGGAGGTTCGTATAAGCCTTCAGGCACACATTGGTCAGGTACATCATCTGTGTGTTCTCCCACCTGACTGCATCCGGGCTGATCCAGGTATGCCTGCCTTCCAATTCAACATTCTCCGTATAGCGGTCCTTTTCCATCTCCACTGCCACCGGCCTCACCTCGCCGGGGGTATGGATCCGTACCGCGATGGCGAATGTCTGTCCCGCCTCCAGCTGCACCGGCTCATCTAGGTCGATCGTATAGAATCCCGCATGATCCATCCTGGCCTGCGCCGCATATATTATATTGTCCGCGAAATGCGACGCACCGTCTTCTTCCGCGTCCGCTGCATTCTGTACATGCACCGGACCATTTTGCGCGGGATCCTCTGCGGCTTCAGCATCACTGCTAAAAGATGCCAGGTTTTCCAGATCGTCTTCCCCTGCAAACTCCCTGATCACATACACACTGCAGGTCGTGCCGGAACCGGTGCTGTACAGGCCCACCGCTGCCAGCTCTTCCTTTTCCCCGGGCGTAAATGCACCGGCGAACCAGCATTCTTCCTTTTCGTAGCCCTGCCTTCCCTGCCATCCGAGAGAATCATTTTCATAGACGCGGTCATAATTGTCCGCGTCTTCGATCCTTGCATAGACCAGCCCGCCCTTTCGGAACAGGTTCCGGTCTTCATAGGAAACATAGAACACACCGTCCTCACCGAAGGACTCTCCCCAGGTGTTCTGGCAGATCCATGCGCCATCCTCCGGCGGTCTGATGCGGAAATGATCGCGGGAATAGCCGTCATCCCATCCAAGGATCAGGATGTCATGATCCAGCTCCTCCATGAGCGGGTCAAAATACGCGCCTGTCAGCGCATTATAGTAATGATATTCATCCGTGTCTGTTCTTTCCCTGTTCAGGCACAGGGAGGACTGGGCCGCTCCGTAACGAAGGATCATCCGCTTGATCTCATCTCTGGACATGTTCCTCAGCATTCGGATCTCCTGCACATGGACCGCCGCGCTGAGTCCCTCCGGGGAGGCTGCATCCCCATACGGATCCTCCGCCTCCAGGACAGGCCCCTTCCAGTCGGAAAGATAGGACATGATCATATAATAATCCCCGCCATCCTCCTGCGTGATCTGAAACCCATTCTGAAGGGACATATGCTCCGGGGACAGAATGAGACTTCGCTCCGGAAGCAGATCCGCTTCAATCGCCGACACCGCAGAGATCGCCCAGCAGGTACCTGTATTTCCCTGGCTGCGCACCAGGGGCTTTCTGCCCTCATCGATCAGACTGTACCTGGCCGGAAGTGCCTGTCCAAAATCCTGCACTTCATCCATATCCTGTGTTTCGTCCGCCAGCTGTGAATCCTGTATCTTTTCACTGACAGCCATCTGTTCCGTATCACCGATGTCTGTCTGCTTTGTCCCGCTGACAGATGCCTGCGCCATATCACCGGCAGCCGGCTGCTCCGCATGTGCCGGCAGCACATGGCACATGGCTGAAACAGTGCACAGGATTGTCAGGATCTGCTTCCTGAACCGTCTGCTTTCTTTCGCTCTCATATCCCCTCTTTCTGCCTGGTGTCCTGTCCCGCTCCTCTTTTGCGTCAAATATTCCGCAGCGCTTCATGATCCATCATCACCCCAGCGGAATCTCGACCACCTGTGCCATTTTCTTCAGGCACTCCTCGATCTGGGACGAGATCTCTCCCGCAAGCCGGGCCGTGATCTCCTCATTCTTCTCCTGCTCCAGGCTGGCGTAGAACCTGGACCTGACCTCAGAGGAAACCCTGCGGAGGCGGTTGCCAAATGCATTTCTCGTGATCAGCCTGCGCAGGGGCTTTGGAATATTCAGATCCATCATCCGATTCTCCAGATGCTCCTGCCCGATCAGCAAAACACCCAGGGACAGGATCGCGCCGGCGAGGATTCCCTTCAGCCCGCCTGCAATGAGCGCCACGCCGCTTCCGCCGCACAGAAGGCTCACCAGAATCGTAATGATCGTATTGATCAGCCAGGTGATCTGGTCAACGGCAAAAATGTCCTTCGTGTCGATCCGGATATCGATGTCCGAAAGCGACAGATAGCTGGTCAGATTCAGCGCGCGGTACGGGACATTGTGCCGGACACAGATCGGCATGGTATATTCCTCCAGCTCATAGGCTGCGCTCTTCAGCCAGGAGGACACCACCGATCCGATCAGCTTCTGTGCCTCATCGCTGCGCAGGTAATGCCCGATCTCCCGCGTCAGTTCCTCATCGATCTCCGACAGGCGGCTGATCTCCCCGCTCCTCCAACGCTCAAACACATTCATTGCCGCCGTATCCAGGATCGGGTCCGTCAGCGTGTCCACTACATTCCGGTAAAGCTCCTCCATATGGGAAGACACGATCCGTTCCACCGTGCTCGTCTCGATCAGATCGTCCACTTCCTGACGGAACTGCCGCATATCCTCATCGATCCGCCCGCTGTGCGCCAGCCCCCGCGCCACGGAGAATTCCGGCTGCGCGGTCGTGATCACAATCGTGTTCTCAAATGCCTCCTGGCACCATTCCCGGATTGCCGGGAGCTTCGATACACCACCAGTGAGGAAGAGAAGCTCCGGTTCCTTGATCTTCTCCTTCACCTGCTCCAGGCTCTCGCAGAAGGCTTCCCGGAACGACTTTCCCCCCAGCTCCCTGGACGGTGCTTCCATCAGCTTCCTTGCCATCTCCCTGTCCATCTTCAGTGTCAGCATATGGCTTCCGGAATGAAGGATCTCAATGCTTCTCATGCATGTCCGGCTCGCCCAGTAATCTTCATCCGAATAATATTTCTCCTTCAGGCGGCGCGCGGCAAACTCGCAGTAGCTGCGCCATGCTTCGCTTTTCTCCAGGATCTTCCGGATTCCGTCCCGGTCCGGGCTTGCTTCAACGCACTCCCTCAGCAGCATGGCATCCGTGATCCCGCCGCCCAGCATCACCTCGCCGGCGGTCTGCAGCTCGACTTCCCTGCCGGATTCAATGAACGCAAAGTCCGTCGTCGAGGAGCCCACGTCCACCACGAGGACGCTTTTGGAAAGAATGTCATACCCCACCTGAAGATGGCGGGACAGGCATGCGCTGATCAGAGCCGCCCGTGATTCCGACACAATCCTGACCGGCGGGTAGAGAGCCTCCTCAAAAATCTTCCGGTACCGCTCCCTGTCCGCCATCTTCCATCCGGCGGGACAGCCGACATAAATACAGGTCTCTTCCCCCTGCACCAGGTTTCCGCTCCCGATCAGGTCCGACAGCACACCGGCCGCAAAGGTCCGGATATCCTTCGTGCTTTCCGGATCCGACAGGAACCGGCTCTTAAAACGCACCTTCCGGACGATCGCATCCGCCGCGTAACACGCACCCTCGCCGATCAGAAGCCTCCCGTCCGCCAGCCGTGCATACGCCGTGATGAAGCTCTGCGCGTCGCACACCGGCACGATCTGGGGTTCTTCCCGCTCTGTACCCTTCTGCTTCCTGGCAATGGCACTTTCTGCATCGCCAAGGTCAAATCCGAAATATCGTTCCATCTGTATCCCCGGTCTTTAACGGCAGACCTTTTTGCATAATCCAAAACTTCAGCGGCATCTTTGCTGAATATGCGCCGTCTCTGTCTTCAGCGGCATCTTTGCCGCACATGCGCCGCCCGGCCCTCAGCGGCAGCATTCATCCTTCTTCACAGCTGCATCCGCTCCTTCAGCGTCCGCTCGCCATTCCCTTCATGACGACAATTCCATTCTGCAGCATGGCGGGCCGGATCGTCACAATCGCCATGTCCGCAGGAAGGATCTCAAACCAGGAGGCACTCTGCCTGGCGTAATCTTCCGTCTCGATCCCTCTTGTATGCAGATAATACCGGATATTCTCCACCTGTTCATTCAGCGATTCATCCCCGGGAAACTGGCGCCTCCGGGCGTATACATTTTCCAGAAGCTCTGCGAAAAACGAAAGATCGCCTTTCTGCATCCCCTCCCCCGGAGCCGTCTGCCGGCTATGCTCCAAGGCCTCCGCCTTCGTTCTCATCTGCTCCAGGCTATGCTCGATCCCAAGGGCCGTTCCCTGCAAAATGTGCCATATCTCGGCCGGATCCACCAGAAAGGTCTGCTGCACCTCAAGTCCGTCCCTTTGACTTTGCCTCCCGGAACCCTTGCCGCTGCTCCTGCCTGCCTGGTTGCCCGTGCCCTTCCTGCCGCTCCTGCCTGTGCCCTTACTTGTGCTTCTTCCGGCCAGAAAGCCGCCAAGCAGCAAAAGGATGCTCCCTGCTGCCGCAAATAGTATCACTCCAGGAAGGGAGAGCCATCCGGCTGCCAGCTGCGCGATCAGCCCCGCAGCGACTAAGACCGCCCCTGCAATCATGCAGATGATCGCGGGGATCCTGATCCTGCGGCCTCCAGTACCAGCAGCATCTCCCCTAGCGCTTTCCTTCTCCCAGACTTCCGCCTCAGACACCGCCCCCACCAAAGGAAGCATGTTCTTCAACACCTGGAGCATGGCTGACGCAGCCCCTTCCGGCACGCCTTCCCCGGAAGCATCCTCTCCCATGGAAGCACGGTACATCATCCGGTCCGCCTCTTTCTCAAGCACCCTGAGCGCCGCCTCCTGGGACCTGTCAGCTCCAAGCTGCGCCATCACCATCTCCCGGTCCTGCTCCAGCAGCGCCGGCAGAGATCTCTCCTCACTCATCATCTATTATCCTCATTTCTCAGTCCCCGCCTGCAGCAGCTGCGGTTACAAGTCACGCCCCCACCCACAGGCCGACCCGCTGGCGGGGGTGTAACTTGTAACCATCCTGATCCGCACTTGTCAAAACAATATTGTATATCATACCACAGATTGGTTATAATAAACGCAAATAAAAGGTTTCAATTGTCATTTTCTCAAAATAGGTTACACCTCGCACCGCCGGCTGCCCATCTGGCAGAGGTACGGCTTGTAACTTAAAATGACAGTTGCAGGGCTTGCCCGCCGCACTTTTTTGGAGTGGCGGTGCGGCCTGTAACGCCTGCAGGCCCGCGGTCTTGCAGGCCGCAGCAAAGAAAGGATGTGTATGATGGACTATAAAGAACGATATGAACGCTGGATGTCCCAAGTTCCTGCGGGGGATTCTCTGCGTTCCCAGCTCGAGGCGCTTGCCGGAAATGAAAGCGAGATGGCTGAGCGTTTTTCCCAGGATATGGTCTTCGGCACCGCCGGCCTTCGCGGCATCACCGGCGTTGGGACAAACTGCATGAACTATTATACGGTAGGACGCGCCACGCGCGGCATCGCAGACTATATCCGCAAAGCCGGTCCCGCGGCGATGGAAAAAGGCGTGATCATCGCGCATGACCCCAGGCATTTCTCCGAAGAATTCTCGCGCCTTACCGCATGTATCCTTGCGCGTTCCGGGATCCGGGTCTACACCTTCCCAGGCATGCGCCCGACGCCGGAGCTTGCCTGCCTGATCCGCGTGATGAAAACTACATCCGGCATCAATATCACCGCTTCCCACAACCCGCCGGAATACAACGGCTACAAGGTCTATTGGGAGGATGGGTGCCAGGTCAGCGCCGAGGTCGCGGACGGCATGATGCGCTGCATGGAGAACCTGGATTATTTCGCCGACTGTGATATCGATTTTTCGGAATATGACGATCTGATCAGGGAAGGGAAGATCATCCTGCTTGGTGAGAAGGAAGACCGGATCTATCTCGACATGGTGAAGGCGCTTGCGATCCATGATGGCGACGAGCTCGACCTCTCGATCCCGATCGTCTATACGCCGCTCAACGGCGCCGGTTCCATTCCTTTCTCCACAATGATGAAAGAAAGGGGCTTCACCAATGTCCGGATCGTCCCGGAGCAGAAGGATCCCGATCCGGACTTCACGACCGTCGGATATCCAAACCCGGAGGATCCAAAGGCATTCCGGCTCAGCGAAGAACTCGGCAAGAAGATCGGCGCGCAGCTGCTCATGGCTACCGACCCCGACTCAGACCGTTTCGCGATCGAGCTGATGGGGGATGACGGGGAATATGTACCGCTGAACGGCAACCAGACCGGCTACCTTCTGGTCAATTACATTCTCGAAGGGCATCGCGACGCAGGGACGCTTCCCGAAAATGGCGCGATGATCAAGTCCATCGTCACTTCCTCCCTGTCAGAGGAGATCGCCGCATCCTACGGCGTAAAAATGATCGAGGCCCTCACCGGATTCAAGAACATCTGCGGGCGCATTCCTTACCTGGAAAAGCATGGGTACCGGTACCTGTTTGGCTATGAAGAATCCGTCGGATACGCCGCCTGCCCTGAGATCCGTGATAAGGACGGGATCAGTGCCGGCATGCTTGTCGCGGAAGCAGCAGCCTACTATAAAAAACAGGGAAAGACCCTTTTCCAGGTGCTTTCCGAGCTCGGTGACAGATATGGTTATTACGCGGAAGCGGAGCCAAACCTTGTCCTGAAGGGCATCTCCGGAGCGCAGCGGATCAGGCGCATGATGGACAGCATCCGCGCGAATCTTCCGGCTGCCCAGACCGTCCCGGCGCCGCAAGACGCGCCTGACGCTGCACGGGGGCAGTCCTCCGAAAGTCTCTCCGGCATTCCCGCCCTTTGGGGCAGCGTTGCGGGGATCCCGGTCACGAAGGTCATCGACTATAAGGACGGTTATGGCGACATCCCCGCCTCCAACGTCCTCCGCTTCTTCCTCGAGAATGGATCCTGGTTTGCGGTACGCCCCTCCGGCACCGAGCCGAAGATCAAGTTTTACTTCTACTCAAAGCAAGACAGCCCGGAGAAAGCCCGCGAGGTCAATGACGCGATCAAAGATGACGTGCTGGAACGCATCAGCGCGGTAGAATGAGAATGACCTGAACGTACAGAAGGAACGGATCAGGCGCTTTTGAAAACGCCCCGCAGCATGTAAGCTGCAGGGCGTTTTCATTTTATGTCATTCACGGAACTGTTCAGAACCCATTCTGAACAGTTCCTAATTCACATCATTATTCACATCATTCTCGCTGCGGTTCACGGTTTTCCCGCAGCCCCCTGCCGGCAAAGCGGCCTGCAGCCTTGCTCTGCTCCCTCATGAAGCCTTCCTGAGATACTCCAGGAATTCCTCCATCGGAAGCGGCCTGGAGAAATAGTATCCTTGCAGGTAAGTGCAGCCCATCTCCGTCAGCCCCTCCGCCATCTGCGCGTTCTCCACGCCTTCCGCCGTGATCGTCAGGCCGCGGTCCAGGAAGCTGTGCACCGCATTGGGCAGAATTGCATCCGGCTCCCGGAAATGGGCCCATACAATCTTCATGTCCAGCTTGATCCCGCTGAAGGGGAATGTCTTGATCCGGAACTGGTTTGCGTACCCGCTTCCATAATCATCCAGCGCAAAGGTATATCCAAGAAGCCCCAGGACATCCATCTGCTTCTTGAGCACCTCCGGATCCACCATGCTCTCCTCAGTGATCTCCAGATGCAGCTTTGCCGGGTCGATCCCATAGGCTTTCGGAACCAGGTCAAAGGTATCCGACAGGTCATGATCCATGCACTGGATCGGAGAGAGGTTGATGTTAATGAACTCCAGGCAGGACAGCTCCCGGGCATGCCCCTTCAGGAACTCGCAGGTCTTTGCCAGCACCTGTTCTCCTACCTGAATGATGCTCCCGGAATGCTCCGCCAGCGGAATAAACTCAGACGGCGGGATCAGCCCCAGCTTTGGATCCTGCAGCCTGGACAGTGCCTCAGCCCCGATCACCCTGCCTGTTTTCGCATCCACGATCGGCTGCATATAGACCTGGATACGGTTATGCAGAAGGGCATCGCTGAGTGCCTTCTTTACCGCGAACTCCCTTACGATCTGGCTGATCATCTCCCTGTCAACAACAAAATCCTGATTGAGTTCACCATTCCCGCCCTTCTCCAGAAGCCTGCGGATCCCCTCCAGTTCCAAGCTTACCGATGAAATCTCCAGATCCGAATTCATCTGGCCGAACACAAAATTCATGTAGATTTTGGTGCCGTCCACAAGCCAGGGATCCCGGAAGCGTGACTTTACCTCCGGAAGAATCTCACACACAGCCTTCGATGCCGCCTCCCTTCCTTCGATCATGATCAGGAAGCATCCGGAACGCTCATAAAAAACCGTGCCGGACGGGAACATTTCCCGAAGATACCGGCCCACCTGACTGAGCATCCCGTCGATCTGGGCTCCGCCGTAGATCTGGCGCGTCTCATTATAATTGTAGGGCATGACACCGATCAGATGGTACCAGATCCCGTAGTTGTGATGCTCCCTGACCACCTGCTCAAAAGCCTGAAAGTCAAAGGACATCGTCCTGCTCTCCCGGTACAGATCCGCATTTTCAACCGTAATATACAGGATCATGACAACGATCATGTAGAACATGTCCATCAGGAGGAACGCTGGGAAAAGGTACCGGAAAATTCCTCCCGCGCACAGCACGGCATAGGCCAGTACGATGCCGTAGAACACGACATTCGAAAGCACCTTCCGATACCGGATCACCAGATACATCCCCATGATCAGAAACAGGAACATCTGGACATAGAGCAGGAAGTATCCCGTGCCGCTGTGATAGCCATCCCGGTCAATGAAAAACACGGTTCCGCACACAACGCTGCTCAGGCAGATCAGCCAGAACAATACAAGGAGAATCCTTCCGGCCCGGAAATAGATCTGCGGTGCCCGCCCCCTGGTGCTGACCAGGGCGATCGTGTAGGCATACATGCTGTAGCTTCTCGTCACAAAAAGAATGAAATACAGCATGTTCACGGCATACAGAAGCCATACCGGAAAAGAAGAATGGTTCATGTCCATCCAGCTGGAGAGAATGTCGAACGCAAGCGTCAGTATCTCAAGAACAGCCAGCGATACAAAGTAGCGATTCAGAATGATCGGCAGCCTGGGGTACACAGCATAGTAACCGAGGATGATGCACAGCACGATCCCGGTAACCAGGCTGAAGCTGAAATTCCAGATCATGGCAGCGAAGGTCCTTTCCACCCGTATTTTTTGAAGCTCCGCAACAAACCTATCATAACGTATTCCGGCGGAAAAGACCATTCCCTACTTGTTCAGACTTTCATATTATTTGACAGACATCTCTTCTACAATGTTCAAAATCTCACCTGTAGTAAATGAACTTGTCCCGGTATCAACAGAATAGGAATAACGCACGCCTTCTCCTTCCTCCTGTGTCCAGACAGCCGTCGCCCAGCCATCACCTGACGTTTCGGTTCCATAGGCCTGGACCTTGATCCCGCCTGCTGCCTCAAGCGTCTTCGTCCTGGCCTGCTCATGGCCGATACCGCTGATATCCTCTTCCATATTCAGACCCTTCCGGATCCGGCAGCACTCCCTCTGGTTTTCATCCAGGTAAATGACCTCGATCATCTTTCCCTTCATCGCGCGGTAAAGCACCGTGTCATACGTCTCCTTCAACGCCGGAAGCATGATCGTAAATCCCGCCTCTTTTTCCGCTTCCTCCAGCGTTTTCGTGTCAACAAACGGATTCGCGATGGACGCCGCAGCCCCGGCAGCTTCAGCTGCAGAATCTATGGGAATATCTTCTGCGGCAGCTTCAGC
>CAMJIC010000052.1 GCA_946405675.1 uncultured Clostridia bacterium | reverse complement strand
AGCCTGACCAGCCGGGAAGTGGGCAGTTACGCTGGCGGGGGTGTGACTTGTAACGGTGAGACTTTGCAAAAAAATGAGCCGGCAGACGGCTCATTTCCTGTACACTGTCTTCTTGTCAAATGCGTTCAGAAGCCTGACCGCCAGCCGCAGGAGCGTGACCAGAAGGTGCAGCTGTTTCCGGCGCTTCTGGAATGCCTTGCTGCCTGTGACCCCTGGCCTGAGAAGGCGCAGGGATCGTGACATGGCACTGGCGTGCCGGGCCGGATCCTTTCCCCATTTGTGCTCTTTGGGCTGCTTTTGTGCCTGAACCGGGGTTGATTCCCGAACCTGGTCCAGCCCCGGTTCAGGGATCTCCGTCATCGTCTTTCCATGATACTCCTGCCGGACGGATAAAGAAGCTGCCCCGCCGGGTTCTGTCTTCTGTATCTCCTGAACATGTATCTCCTGAATATCCTTAATACCCTTTATATTCCGTCTGTCTGATTTTCTCTTCATATTCCCGCCCTCAGGATCTGCGACAGCTCCTGACTGGTACCCGTTCCTTCACAGCAAAGCATCAAGGAACCCTTTTTGTTTCAGCGGCAGCTCCTCACGGTGTTGTCTCGCCGCCGCCCGAAGAAAGGATCTGTGACAGCTCCTGGATCATCTCATCATCCTTCAGCCGGAACTTCACCTCAACCCGTCGGGATGCGTCGCGGTTCTCAATGCCATTCTCATCCCGCACCAGATTCGATTCTGACCTGCCGTTCGCGGTAAGCTTCTCCCGGAGTGTCTTCGCCGAGGTCTGATCCATGAACGTATCACTGATCATCAGCAGATAGGACGCCACCGCAAATGCCCTGTTCTGCGACAGAGCCAGATTGCTCAGGTAATCTCCCTGGGAATCCGTATACCCGTCAATAATGATCTCCGCGACATAATCCGCGTACTTCTCGCTCAGCAGCACCTGGCAGTAGACCGGCAGGACCTGGGTCAGTATCATTTCCCCCTCCTCGGTCAGCTCAGATTCCCTGAGTGCGAACAGCACGTTGGAATCCAGCACGATCGCGCCTGTCTGCGGATCAATATTCACATTGATCTGGTTCGCGGCAAACTCACTGTTCAGGGCCTCGATCAGATCCGCCTTCACACCGATGATCTGATCAATCTTCCTCTGCTGTTCACTCATCAGCTGGGTCTGTTCATCCAGCTTCTTCTGGCTCGTCACCAGTGCCTGATCCCGTGCCTCCAGCTCCGACTCCTGCTGGGACAGAAGCTTCTGCTGATCCTCCAGCTGCTTCTGCGCATCCGTCAGAGTCTGCTGCGCTTCGCTCAGCGTAAGCTGTGCGCTGTCCAGCTCCGATTCCTTCGTGGAAAGGGCGACAGCCTGACTCTCCAGGGCAGCCTGGAGATCCGTCAGCGTCAATGACTGTGCCTCGACTTCAGACTCCCTCAGGGACAGCGCTTCCTGGGTCCGGTCCAGCTCCTCCTGGGTCTTCACCCTGGAAGCCTGCTCCGCCAGCCTGTCATTGTAGTTCTTCTGCGCCTGCATCAGGCAGACTGCCATGATCAGGACAAACAGAAGAAGCAGGCCGCTCATCATATCCGAATAGGACCGCCATATATTATGGGAGCCCTCATCGTTCATCTTCCTGCGGTTTACGATCTTCACTTACGAATCCCCCCGTCTCCGCGTATCCGCCATTTCCTTCTGATACCTGTCCGGAACCTGATCCCGGACAGCTGCGCCGGATGACGGCCCTGTCTGAATCGGCATCGCCCTTTTTACCGGCATGGGCGGCTGCCTCATGGTCAATTCCATCCGGTCATCCGCGGGAGAAAAATCCTCTGCGGCGCGGCGGCTCGTCTGAGAACCCTGCCCCCTCCGCTTCCTGCCGGTAGGCCCTGCTCTCCTGTGCCTCCAGAAGCTCGATCACCCTGGCAAGCTGCTGCCTGGTATAAGCGGCATCCTCTCCTGCGCCTGCCTGGCCGAGCCGGTCAGCACGCGCCTGCAGGTTGGTGACCGCCTGGCTGTTCATCTCAGTCAGCCTGGTCATCCTTGACAGAACCTGCGTCATATAATCCGTAAATTCCCTCAGGTTTGACTGCTGGGTCTGCATCTGGGCGGACAGCTCGCTCTGCGACTGGCGGATCTGTTCCAGATATCCGGAGGCTGCCTTAAGATATTCCGACTGCGCCGCCCGTCCGGCGTCCATTGCCTCCACCGTCGCGGCATTCATCTTGGAAATCTGATCCGTCATACGGATATTCGCATCGTTCATGACCGCGAGCCCTTCCGACAGATCCGAATTGTTCGCCTGTACATTCGCAAGGCTCTTGGTATAACGTTCACTCAGCTGCGCAAGCTCCATCATCTTGTCCGCAACATCATCATTCATATGGATCAGATGCTCCATCTGCTGGGTCATCTTCACGTTCAGGTCACTGGTTTCAACGATCCCGTCCATCGCGTGACGCATGTCTGCCACAAACGTAGACAGGCTCTGCTCCTGCTCATTCATCGCTGAAAGCGCCTTGAGAACCACATCAGACGAAGCCTCCATCGCCAGCGACATCCGGGCCTCACCCGCCATCACATCCTGCTGGAACTGATCCTCCGCCTTAGACATGAAATCCAGGTGCGCTCTCTGAGCCTGGTTTGCCTCATTCATGATCTTGCGCATCTCGATGAATTCAGCAAAGAATTCCTGCTTCATCGTCCGGGCAACACGATCCCCGATGGATTCCAGCAGTTTTTCCTGATTCACCGTAACCGCATCCGTGAACTCGTCCATGGTCCTGTCCAGATGCGCCACCATAGGAGCGATCGAAGAAGCCAGGCTCTGGGAAACCTCCTGCGCCAGATCCTTCTGCATCTGCTGCATCAGCTTTGTCTGGGAATTCTGATTGGCGATGATATGGTTCATCGCGGTCGCATCCGTCGGCGGGACAACGCTCGTATAATATGCGTCAAGGAACCGGTCCAGACATGCGGATACGGAAGTCAGCGTACCGCGCAGCCAATAGGAAAATGCAAGGGACAGGGACAGTCCGTAGATAGAAGTCACAAACGCAACCTTGATTCCGTCAATCAGAGACTCCACCGAGCTGGACATGGCCTCATAGCTGGCGGGGTTAAACCCGCGAAGTCCCAGGACAAGTCCCATGAAAGTTCCCAGGATGCCAAGGCTCGTCAGGATATCCGGAACCATCTCCGCAAGCCGCCGGTGGGTATAGTTATTGATCTCATACTCACCGATGTAATCCCCGATATCCGTGGGGCTGTTCGTCTTGTGAAGGAAAGTCAGATACTCCTGATACTTCCCGTCCAGGTAAGGAACGTCAAACAATGTCGCCCCCTGGTTCGTTATGGCGGACATGGTTCCGCCGCTCTGGGAAATCTGGCGCATCTTGTCCGTCGCCCTCACCAGTCCCGCACGCGTCTGGACCAGGCGGGCAAAACTGATTCCCAGACCAACAGCCATGATGATCAGCATCACGACCAGAAAGCAGATGTTATAAATGATATTGGCAAAATTGGAATCCAGCGTCAGCCAGGTGATCAGGCCGCATACACCGGCGGCAAGCAGGCCAACAATGATGTTGGAGACTCTTCTCATGATATACTACCCCTTATCTTCGTGTTTCCCCTTTATTTCCCGATCGATGTGTTTCGATACAACTACTCATAAAGACACTATGATACATTAGTATAATCCGCATTGCCTGACGAATGCAACCCTGAATTCAAAAAGCCGCCCGGCACAAAACCGGACGGCGCTTCTGCAATCAAACCTGTTATCAATTTCTTTCGTAGCTGCTCAAAACCTGTTCCTGCTCAGAACCTGTACGGAACAACAAAGCTCTTTCTTCTGACCCGGCTTCACATGTCAGGCCCAGTATCTCATATTCTTATCCTTCACACGGCTCTTGACATAGTCAAGATCAGAGATAATGATGCCCAGCCTTGAATTCGCCGCATGGACAATCTTGCCGTTTCCAATGTAGATCGCAACATGAGAAGCGTAGCTAGAGCTTCCGTAGAAGACCAGATCCCCAGGAAGCAGATTCGCGTCACTGATCACAGTACCCTTCTTGTACCCCTGCTGCTGGTAGGCTGCGGACGGACCCTTCATCTGATCATCCGCAACACGCAGAAGCTGGATGCCATGATTGCCGAATACAGTGTAGCAGAAACCGGAGCAATCCGCGCCCTTGTTCAGATCCGTTCCGCCATAGACATAAGGATTACCGACAAATTGCTGTGCGTAAGCCGCAATCGTTGCTCCCTTGCTGCCGGATGCAGCCTCTGACGGATCCTTCGCATCCGTGATCTTACCATCCGCACCGATCGTGTAGCTGACCCCGCCGACTGTGACAGTCGTGCTCACCTGCATGACACCATCTTCGTTGAAGTAGTGCCGGACACCACCAATGGACTGAAGCCCGATCAACGCAGCACCATCCGTGCCTGCATAATAGGTCTTGCCATTCACCTTCACCCACTGGCTCGCCAGGATGTTTCCGTCCGCGCTGTACAGGTAAGTCTTTCCATTCACCTTCCTCGCGGTGCTCTTCGGAGCCGAAGCAGCACTCATACGGACGCCATTCTCATCGACATACCACTGGTCATCGACGTACTTGCTGGTAGCCATGCGGCAGTCACTCTCGAAATAATAGTAGTTGCCGCCGATCTGAACCCATGTGTCGTGCGCGGCTCTTCCATTCATCGTGAAGTAGTAGACCGCACCGTTCACCTTTCTCTTCGCGCTCACAACCATCTTGCCGTTGGTCTTCCGGAAGAAATAATTGTCATTTCCAACCTTGGTCAGGCCCTTTGCCAGCTTACCCTCGGCATCAGCATAATAATACTTGTTCTTGTACTGGAAAATGGTTCCGCAGTAGACAACACCCTTGCTGTCGGTAATGTACATATTCCCTGCAGCATCCTTCAGCTTTCCAACCTGAACCTGTCCTGTTGTCGGGGAGAAGAAAAACAGCTGTGAGCCGATCCGGGTGATTCCCTTTGCCTTCTCACCATTCTCCTTCAGGTAATATCCTTCATTCGTCCACTGATTGACGAGCAGCGCACCATTCTGCGTCGCGTAGTATTCCTTCCCATCCGAAGCGGTAAACCAGCCATTCTTCTTGAGTACACCAGATGCATCAAAATAATAATATGCTCCATTAATCTGCTGCAGGCCCTTCAGATAAGACCCGTTCTCCGTCTGGTACATCGTGGCGGAACCGTTCTTGACAAAGTCAGCATGCACGGTTCCCACAGACATAAACACCAGCGTGAATGCGAGCAGAGCCATTCCCGACAGACGTTTCTTCATTATTTGTACCCCCTTGTTTTATCCAGCGCGTCCAGAAGTATGTAAACTTCGAACGTTAGATTACAAAACTGTTACATTTGTTTTAATATTACTCATGTGTCCCCTCTCTGTCAAGATATGTTATGATTTCTTTGCCAAAAAGATTGTCTGTTACAGCTCACTGCCCGGCCGGTCAGTGAACTGTAACCGCTTACCATTGGACGAAAGGAGACATCCACTTATGAAAATCGGCTTCATCGGATGCGGGAACATGGCGACTGCCATGATCAGGGGAATCCTGAGAGCGGGGATTGCCGTGAAAGAGGATCTGGCCGCCTCCGCCAAAACTTCCAAAACCCGTGCCTTTATTCAGGAAAAGCTGGGCATTTCCTGTAAAACGAATGAAGAGATCGCCGCGCAGTCTGATATCGTGATCCTCGCGGTCAAGCCTCAGATCTGTGAGGAGGTCATCGCCGCTATTCGCGGCAGCGTCCGGCGGGCCTGTGTCATCGTGTCGATTGCGCCCGGAAAGAGTCTTGCCTGGCTTGAGCAGCAATTTGGCTGCCCCCTGAAGATCGTGCGTGCCATGCCGAACACTCCTGCGATCGTGGGGGAAGGCATGACCGGGGTCACGCCCAATGAACGTGTATCTGAGCAGGATCTGTCGGCTGTCCTGTCCATATTTGAAAGCTTCGGAAAAGCCCTCACCGTTCCGGAGCATTTGCTCGATGTCGTAACTGCCGTTTCCGGAAGCTCCCCCGCCTATGTGTTTCTCTTCATCGAAGCCATGGCTGACGGAGCTGTCGCGCTGGGGATGCCGCGTGCGGCGGCCTATGAATTTGCCGCGCAGGCCGTCCTCGGATCCGCCAGGATGGTTCTGGAAACCGGCCTGCATCCCGGACAGCTCAAAGACATGGTCTGCTCTCCCGGCGGAACCACGATCGAAGCCGTCCGCGTGCTGGAAGAAAAAGGGTTGCGCAGCTCCGTCATAGAAGCCGAGCTTGCCTGTGCGGGAAAGGCACGGGGGATGTAATCACAGCGAATACGGGAATCCATCTCTGACGCAGGAAAGCAGGTGCGCACCATCCCGCCGCGCACCTGCTCTCTTCTTAAATCTCATTGATTCATTTTCTTCATATGCAATTGATCTATTGCTGCAACAGTTCTATTGTGCAATGGATCTATCGCTGCAACAGTTCTATTGTGCAATGGATCTATTGCATGCAACTGATCTATTCCCTGCAATGGATCCATGCTGCGATTAATTATTGAACTGTGTGATCGTCAGCAGATCATCAAAGCTTCAGGCCCTTCAGAAGATCGCCAAGCCCGGTTCCAATTGCCTCACTCTTGGGCATCTTGTAGCTGACCTTCTCTTCCTTCTCCTCCGCCGGCGCCGCGTCTTCAAGCGCCTTCATGCTCAGGCTGATCCTTCCGTCCGCGACCTTGATCACCTTCACCTTGACCGTATCGCCTTCCTTCAGAACCTCAGAAGGAGTCTTAATGCGCTTCTGGCTGATCTGAGACACATGAAGAAGTCCTGTGACTCCCTTGCCCAGATTGACAAATGCGCCATAATCCTTGATCGTCTCAACGGTTCCTTCCGTCACCATCCCGACCTTTACAAGCGCGGCAGCTTCCTTGCGCTCCTCGGCTTCCTTCTCACGCAGAAGCTCCTTCGCGGAAAGAACAAGCTTCCTGCCTTCCTGCTCTGCTGTGATGACTCTGGCCACAATGCTCTTGCCGACCCACTCCTTCAGATCATCCTCTGAAACAAATCCAAGGCTCAGCTTCGAAGCCGGGATAAATGCGCGCACGCCTTCCAGCATCGTTGTGACGCCGGCCTTTGTCACCGCGTTGATCTTGACAGTGACTGGTTCTTTGGACGCCAGCAGGCTGGTAAGCCTGTCCCAGGCACGCTCAGCCGATGCTGCCTTCATAGACAGAACGACATTCCCATGCCCATCATCCGGGCGCACGACAGAAGCCTCGATCTCATCCCCGGTCTTGATATTCTCCTGCAGATTGAATGCCGGATCATCGCTGACATCCTGCTTGCGGATAATGCCAGTGGTGGAGCCAAGCTCGACCATGATCTTATCCATGTCAACGCTTACTACCGTGCACTTCACCTTCTCGCCACGCTCATATCTGCGCAAAGAGGCATCGATCTCCGCCTCATAGTCCGCCATGGACTCAACCGGTTCCTTCTCCTTCTCAGGCGCAGGCGATCCGGCTTCCTTCTCTTCAGGTGCGGCGTCCTTATCCTCCGAAGGTAACGCAGCCTCAGGTGCAGCAGCTTCTTCCGCCACAGGAGCCGAATCTTCCCGGGCAGCAGCCTCCGCAGAGTCACCTGTTCCGACAGCCTCAGCCACAACAGCTTCCTCCACATTTGTCTCAGTTACCGATGCTTTCATTTCCTCTTCCATCACAGACGGTCCTCCCTAAAAAAACAACTTTAAGCCAGTATATCACAATCTCAAAAAAATGCACCTACAATGTTTCCCCGAATGAAACCGTTTCTTCACAGAAGATTAGCTGCGTGCTATAATTACAGATAAGAAAAACGCCGGGAAAGACCGGTCAAGGGGATCACGTATGGACACAATCTGGGCAGACATGAGGGACGGCATCGATGAGGGGCTCATGGACCGGGCCGGCAGCATCATCAGACGAGGCGGCCTGGTCGCATTTCCGACTGAGACAGTCTATGGTCTCGGAGCGGACGCCCTCGATCCGGAGGCATCCGGAAAGATCTATCAGGCCAAGGGAAGGCCTTCTGACAATCCTCTGATTGTCCATATCCACCGTCTGGACAGCCTGGAGAAGATCGCCCGTTTCATTCCAAAGCAGGCTTACCTGCTGGCAGAGGCTTTCTGGCCGGGACCTTTGACGATGATCCTGGGCAAAAGCGATATCGTTCCCACCTCCGTGACGGGAGGGCTGGACACGGTTGCCATCCGGATGCCGGATCATGAGATCGCCCTGGCTCTGATCCGTTCCGGCGGAGGTTACATCGCGGCGCCAAGCGCCAACACTTCCGGCAGGCCAAGTCCTACAACCGCGCAGCATGTAAAAGATGATCTGGACGGAAAGATCGATATGATCATCGACGGAGGCAGCGTCGGGATCGGCGTTGAATCGACCATCATCGATCTGACTGAAGATGTGCCTATGGTCCTGCGTCCCGGGTTCATCAGCGTCGATATGCTCCGAAGTGTAATCGGAGATGTGCGGATGGATCCCGGGCTCCATGGAGATGATCCCTCCTTCCGCCCTAAGGCGCCCGGCATGAAGTACCGCCACTATGCGCCCAAAGCCGATCTCACCATTGTAGAAGGAAGCGCGGAACATGTCCGTGCCGCAATCGACCGTCTTGCATGCGAGGCCGTTTCAAAGGGACTGTCCTGCGGGATCATTGCCGCGGATGAGGATGCATCCTCCTACCACACCGGAATCGTTCGCTGTGCAGGAAGCCGGGCAAAGGAGATTACGATTTCACAGCATCTGTTCGGGATCCTGCGCGAATTTGACGATCTCGGCGTCGATGTCATTTATTCCGAATCCTTTGACACCCCCCAGATCGGGGCGGCGATCATGAACCGCCTGATCAAAGCTGCGGGGCATCACATTCTTTCTGTATAGGAAAAGCAGCCATGAAGCACTATGATAAACTGATCTTTGTCAGCGAAAGCGACACCTCCACAAGCCCGATGGCCGAGGCGATCCTGCAGCGGGAATTCTGCCTGGAGGATATCCTTATCACATCGAAGGGTCTCGTTGTCCTCTTCCCGGAACCGATCAATCCGAAGGCGGAGGCCGTTCTGGTCAGCCATTCCCTGACGATGAAGAATCACGTGAGCGAACAGCTGACGGAAGATGACTTTGATGACCGGACCCTGATCCTCACCATGGATCACCCTACGATGGAACGGCTCTTAAAGGATCATGAACATGCCCGGAATGTATTCACGCTTGCTTCCTACATTCAGGCGGATGAAGACATCCATGATCCTTATGGAGGCAGCCTTGCGGACTATAACCGTGTGTACGAAGCGCTTCAGCTCTATGTGCTCCGGCTGTCAAAGATCCTCAGCCTCGAGGACAGCCGGACTGACCCGGAGTCCTGACGCCAGGGACCTGCAGTTCCCTGACCAGTCTGATAAGAAACCGGTCCGCAAGGCCGAAAACAAATCCTGATAACTGAACAGAATATACATTCTGAATAACCGGTCAAGACATACATTCGATTGAAGGAGGCCTGCCATGTCAAAAGTAATGGTTTTTGATCACCCGCTGATCCAGCATAAGGTTGGCGTGATCCGCAGAAAAGAGGTGGGAACGAAGGACTTCCGCTCCATCATCTCAGAGATTGCCGGACTGATGTGTTACGAAGCGACACGCGACCTGAAGCTCAAGGATGTCGAAATTGAGACCCCGATCGCAAAGACTACGGTAAAGGAGCTCTCCGGCCGGAAGCTGGCAGTCATTCCGATCCTGCGCGCAGGCCTTGGAATGGTAGACGGTTTCCTGGCCATGATCCCCGCGGCAAAGGTGGGGCATATCGGACTTTACCGAGACCCCGAAACCCTGGAGCCAGTCGAGTATTACTGCAAGCTGCCGGAGGACTGTGACCAGAGAGAAGTCTTCGTGGTCGATCCCATGCTTGCGACAGGCGGCAGCGCTTCGGCAGCGATCACATTGCTCAAACAGCACGGCTGCCGCAACATCCGTCTCATGGACATTATCGCAGCTCCGGAGGGCATCGAACGCATGCAGAAGGATCATCCCGACGTTGACATTTATGTCGCCGCGCTTGATTCCCATCTGAACGATCACGGCTACATCGTGCCCGGCCTGGGCGACGCCGGCGACAGGATCTTTGGAACAAAATAAAGATATAGACAAAACAGGATATAGACAAAATAAGGATATATTCGGAGATTTCCATGAGCGATAAGCGAAAAGACTATATTTCCTGGGATGAATATTTTATGGGCGTGGCATATCTCGCCTCCCTGCGTTCCAAGGATCCCAATACCCAGGTGGGAGCCTGTATCGTCAGCATGGACAACAAGATCCTGTCCATCGGATACAACGGCCTGCCCAACGGCTGCTCGGATGACGAGTTTCCCTGGTCGCGCACCTCCGACGACGGAGATGAGCTGAAGACAAAGTATCCCTATACTGTCCACAGCGAGCTGAATGCGATCCTGAATTACCGCGGTCCGGGGCTGGAGGGCGCCCGTCTGTACGTGACGCTCTTCCCCTGCAACGAGTGTGCCAAGGCAGTGATCCAGTCAGGGATCCGCACCGTCATTTTTGCGGATGACAAATACCGTAACGCGCCGAATAACATCGCCTCTTTCCGGATTCTGAACGCGGCGGGCGTACAGTGTGTCAGATATCAGCCTACCGGCCGTAAGATCGAGATCGAATTATAAACCAAATATACGGCGTTCAGCTTAAATGCCTGAATCCCTGTAACTGTTCAGAGTCTGTTCTGAACAGTTTCCAATTCTTTATAAAACCCCTGGGGGCCTTTCGGTCCCCAGGGGTTTTTCTTCACTTCATCTGTTTCTTTCCAGCATGATCACAGCGGCCACAGGCCGGACCACCACTCCTGTACCTTATCCCAGAAGGTCGGAGCCTTCAGCTCCTCACCATACCGGTCACATTGGTACGCCTCGGCGTTTGCACCGCCCGCGTCATACGCCAGATGGTAATAATGCGTATCCAGATGGATTCCGCGCACACCATCGATCATACAGTGAGGCTGGATCTTGATCCGCCCGTTAAACGCCTTTTCCGTCGGAATCTTGATCGTAACCACATGCACTCCCGGCTTTTCCTCAACGGAGTCTGACCAGGAAACATAATCCTTTCCATTCACCAGGTAGCCATACATATGCATCGACACATGGAAGCTGTCAACCTCATCACTCGTCACATTGGTCAGCACCATCGTAATGGTCTTCGTCTCGGGGTCATAGTCCCGGTACTCGATATCCGCCGAAACCTCCTGCAGGTTGGACTGCTTGTCCATCCAGTCGGATGCCTTCTGCAGCTCTGTATTCACGAAATCGAGCCCGTCCCGCTCTACAAGCGTATCCTCCGACGAGAACAGGTTCGTGCCCAGGCCAAGGCGGTTGCCTTCGATCTCAACGCCAAGCGCCGCGAGCGTCGTGGGGAAGTTGTCGATCGTAGCATACTCTCTGTAGTCATCACGCACCGGCTTTGCGGCAGCATTGATATACGCCGTGTAGACCTTCCTGCGGTAATCATAGGAAGCGGATGAACAGAACTCCTTGTTCATGGTAGGATGGTCGCCGGACAGGATGATCGTGGTATTCTCATACCAGGGCTGCGCCTGGCACCACTCCACGAAATCCGCCACCTGGTCATCGGAGCACTTGATAACATTCGCATACTGCTCGTCATACTCGTCCCCGCACAGTTCGCACACATAGCCTTCCGGGTAATGCGTGTCAACCGTCAGCATAGTGAAGTCAAACGGCTCATCCTCGCTGCCCAGGGCCGTCAGTCGTTCCTTGGCAAATGCGAACAGCTTCTCATCCTCGAAGCCCCACCAGACCTTATAATCATGGGGAAGATCACCATTCGTGGTGTAATGCTTCCAGTCATAGAAGTCAAATCCGCCATGCTCCGTGAAGCACAGCCGCCTTCCGCCAAAGGTCGCATCCGATCCGAAGCACATGTTCATCGTGTACCCCTGCTCCGCCAGAATATCGCCGATGCAGGTAAGGTCCGAGAAGAACGAGGTCTGGGTATTCATGAAGTTCGTCCCTACACCCTTGAGCTCAAGCGGGATCTTCAGCGGCAGCCCGCTGGTCGCGGCAAACATGCCGCCCATGGTCCACGTACTGTATTTGAGCGAATTGCCCCCGTCCAGGACAGACTTGTCAGAACCGGAGAAGTTTTCATTTTCCTCGGAAATCTTCGTCAGGCGCGGGATATAGTTCGTGTCAAACAGGCCGCCATTCTTTTTGTCCGCGTAGGAAACCTCCATGGACTCAAGGAAAATGTAAATCAGATTGCGCTTCTTCTCCGGGAAGGTCAGCTGAACCTTCTTCGGATCCGCATAGTTATCTTCGATCCAGGTCGATTTCTCTCCCAGGGAGTTCAGATGCTCAGACACGCCCAGCTTGTTCCACAGGCCGACGATCTGGATGAGTCCGAAAACGGCCGCGGCAATGGCGCACACCGGAAGCAGCCACATACGGAACAGCTTCCTGACCTTCGTATCCTTCTTCTCATGGTCCGCCCGAAGCGCCTGCTCCATCTCCTCCGTCAGTTCAGCGGGAACCGTGGTCTTCTTCCCATCTTCCCCCTTGACCTTCTTCCCCTTCGGAGGCTGTTTCTTCATCAGAAACAGATGTTCGACGACGATCAATATCGTCAGGATCACAATGCCCGGGAGCACGGCGTACGTGAAGTAGCTCATGATGATCCCGGAATCCGTTCCATTCAGCGGCTGGGTCATCGTGAATATGACCTCATCCAGCGTCAGATCCCCCCACTCATTAAGGACCCACTGCGCGCTGCGTCCTGCGATCACAAAGAATGTGATCACGAAATACAGAAGAAAGCGGATCACCCTGTACCGGGTCTTTTCCCTTGTAAATGTAATTTGATTGCTCATGTTTTCCCTCTCTCCATTCTGAAAAGCCGAAACGCATTATATCAGTTTCAACCCCCTTACTCAACACGGTCTTTACATTTTTCACAAAAAAACCATCCTGCGGTTACAAGTCACACCCCCGCCAGCGGGCCGGCCTGTGGGTGCGCCCCCTCCTTCATCCAAAACCCGCTTCGCCGGGCTAACTGGTAACTCCGACTAAGCGGCCGGGGCATTCAGCGAACGATTTCTTCATACCCCGGCCGCTAAGTCTACGTAACCAGT
>CAMJIC010000051.1 GCA_946405675.1 uncultured Clostridia bacterium | reverse complement strand
CCCAGTTGTTCAGGAGGCAGGCAGTCTGGGCAACGTGCGTGTGGAAGCGATACCTTGTTTTGTGCAACAACCGGAAAGGAGAAGTAAAACGTCTCTTTCCGGATGAATGTAGATATACCAAAAGGAGAAGGAACATGAAGAGAATCGTTACGATCCAGGACATTTCCTGTGTGGGGAAATGCTCGCTGACAGTTGCCCTGCCGATCATTTCGGCGATGGGCGTGGAAACGGCGATCCTGCCGACGGCTGTGCTGTCGACACACACGATGTTCAGCGGTTTTACCTGTAAGGACATGACAGACCAGATTATTCCGATCGCGGAGCATTGGAAGAAGGAACAGTTTACGTTTGACGCGATCTATACGGGCTATCTGGGGTCATTTGAACAGATTGAGATCGTATCGAAGTTTTTCGATGACTTTAAGACGCCCTCCAACCTGATCGTGGTGGATCCGGTCATGGCGGACAACGGGAAGCTTTATCCGGCTTTTGATGAGGCATATGCGAAGGAAAATGCGAAGCTGTGCGGCAAGGCGGATCTGATCGTGCCGAACATTACGGAAGGCTCATTTCTGACCGGAATGCCGTACCGGACGGAGTATGACCGGAAGTATATCACCGATATGCTGGGGGCGCTGGCGCAGCTTGGGGCGAAGTATGTGGCGCTGACTGGTGTGTCCTTTGAAGAAGGCAAGATCGGGGTCATGGGACTGAACACGGAAGACGGGTCGTACTTTGAATATTATACGGAGCATGTGCCGGTCAGCTTCCATGGCACGGGCGACATCTTTTCGTCGGTGGTGGTTGGAGCGCTGACCCGTGGGAAGAGCCTTCCGGAGGCTTTTCAGATCGCGTGCGATTACACGAAGGAAACGATCGCGTATACCTGGCGCACCTCGGGTGCAGGAGGGTACGGCGTGGACTTTGAGGTGACGCTGCCCGGGCTTGTCATGAGGATGCAGTGAGGATTCCTTGCTGTGTGAGTGATTTTTGAGCTGTGCTACCGGATGAAAAGACATACGAGGTTACAGGTCACACCCACAGGCCGGCCCGCTGGCGGGAGTGTGACCTGTAACCAAACGAGATGCACAAGTTAATATGAGACAGATCCTTGTTGCGCAGGCAGGTAAAAAACGCTATAATTTCCCTTAGCAGCCGGCAGCGGCGGGAATCGTGTCCGGCGCTGCTGACAGAACCGTCGGCCATGCAGGGTATGCCTTCACGAGGCGTGAGGCACTTTCGCTTATGGCGGCAAAACAGCCGGAGTACCGGCACATTTTCTAATCCATTATGGAAAAAGAAAGGAAGGAAACGATATGTCATTAGTTACCACGACTGAGATGTTCAAGAAGGCATACGAAGGCGGCTATGCGATCGGCGCTTTCAACATCAACAACATGGAGATCGTACAGGGTATCACCGAGGCGGCTCATGAGCTTGACTCTCCGGTCATCCTTCAGGCTTCCAAGGGTGCCCGCGCTTATGCAAACTCTGTGTATCTGGTAAAGCTTGTTGAGGGCGCGCTTGCACTGTACCCGGATCTTCCGGTCGCGCTGCATCTGGATCATGGCCCGGACTTCGAGACCTGCAAGGATTGCATTGACAATGGTTTCACTTCCGTTATGATCGATGCTTCCGGTGAAGCGTTCGAGAAGAACATCGAGATCACCAGCAAGGTTGTCGAGTATGCGCATAAGTATGGCGTTGTCGTTGAGGCTGAGCTGGGAACCCTGGCTGGTATCGAGGATCATGTCAATGTATCCGCTGAGGATTCTTCCTACACCGATCCTAACGATGTTGAGGAATTCGTCAAGAAGACCGGCGTTGATTCCCTGGCGATCGCCATCGGAACCAGCCATGGCGCTTACAAGTTCAAGCCGGGCACAAAGCCGCAGCTTCGTTTCGATATCCTCGAAGAGGTGACGAAGAGGCTTCCGGGCTTCCCCATTGTCCTGCACGGCGCTTCTTCCGTACCGCAGGAATATGTTAAGATCATCAATGCTAACGGCGGCGCTCTTAAGGATGCGATCGGCGTTCCGGAAGATCAGCTTCGCCAGGCGGCGCGCAGCGCAGTCTGCAAGATCAACATTGACTCTGACCTTCGCCTTGGCATGACTGCGGGCATCCGCGAGACCTTCGTGAAGGATCCGTCCATCTTCGATCCCCGCGGATATCTGAAGATCGGCCGCAAGAACGTCCAGGATATCGTTGCCCACAAGATCAAGGATGTCCTTGGCTCCGACGGCGCGGCTTCCACGCTCGAGAAGAGATAAAAGAGAAGGATTAAGAAGAGAGACAGGAGAGGCGCACAGGTGCTGCGCCGGTCATATGGCGTCGATTATGATCGATGATCATCAATAATAGCAGGGGCATCCGGCCGATGCAGGGCGGGTGCCCCTTTTTTAAGCGGAAGGGGAAGAGAGAAAGATGAAGTTATATGACACAGGGGTATATCTGGTCGATGGCTCCAGGCTGATTCCGGATGACGGGAATGCCGGCGCTGTTCTTGCGAAGGAGGGAGTGCGCGGCTTTTTCCCGGAGGAAGGCAGCGCACCGGGCGTTAGCGGGGGCATGGATTCTCCCGCAAAAGAGGCGCGGCGCGGCACGATCGCGTGGTCGGTCCTGCATGCGCACAGCAAATCCGGAGATGAGGAAAAGCTGCAGGTGCATTTTGACAAAATGACCAGCCACGACATTACCTATGTGGGCATCATCCAGACCGCCCGGGCATCGGGGCTTGAGCGGTTTCCGATCCCCTATGTGCTGACCAACTGCCACAATTCCCTGTGCGCGGTCGGGGGGACGATCAACGAGGATGACCACATGTTTGGCCTGTCGGCCGCGAAGAAATACGGCGGGATCTATGTTCCGCCCCATCAGGCGGTCATCCATCAGTTTGCGCGGGAGATGCTCGCTGAGTGCGGCGGTATGATCCTTGGCTCGGATTCCCACACCCGTTATGGTGCCCTGGGCACCATGGCCGTGGGCGAAGGCGGCGGCGAGCTGGTCAAGCAGCTGCTGGGGCAGACCTGGGACGTGGACATGCCCGGCGTGATCGCGGTGTACCTGACCGGAGAGCCGGTGAAAGGGGTCGGCCCCCAGGATGTTGCGCTGGCGATCATCGGAGCGGTCTTTGAAAAGGGATATGTCAAGAACAAGGTCATGGAGTTTGTGGGACCCGGCGTATCGAAGCTGAGCGCGGACTACCGGATCGGGATCGACGTGATGACGACGGAGACTACCTGCCTGAGCTCGATCTGGCAGACCGATGAGACGATCCGTGAATTCTACGAGATCCATGGACGCGGCGGAGCCTACCGTGCGCTTGCCCCTGCGCACGTAGCCTGGTATGACGGCTGCATCGAGATCGACCTGTCGTCGATCCGCCCCATGATCGCGATGCCGTTCCATCCAAGTAATGTATATGCGATCGAGGAGGTCCAGCAGAATCTGACGGATGTCCTGAACGAGGTAGAGAAAAGGGCGAAGGTTTCCTTCGGCGATCAGATCGATTATTCCCTGCGCGGCAAGGTGCGCGGCGGGAAGCTGTACTGCGACCAGGGCATTATCGCGGGATGCGCGGGAGGCGGATTTGAAAATATCTGCGAGGCGGCGGACATCCTGAAGGGGAAGAGCATCGGCGCGGACGCATTTACCCTGAGCGTCTATCCGGCATCGATGCCGGTCTATATGGAGCTGGTGAAAAATGGAAGGTTCGCGGACCTGATCGATGCGGGCGCGGTGGTGAAGACGGCATTTTGCGGCCCGTGCTTCGGCGCAGGCGATACGCCGGCCAACGGCGCGTTTTCCATCCGCCATTCGACGCGGAATTTCCCGAACAGGGAAGGCTCGAAGGTACAGAGCGGGCAGATCGCTTCAGTCGCGCTCATGGATGCCCGCTCCATTGCCGCCACTGCCGCCAACAAGGGCTTCCTGACGGCTGCGACGCAGATGGATACGGAATTCTCCCATCCGAAGTATTTCTTTGACCGTACGATTTATGACAACCGGGTCTATGATTCGAAGGGGGAGGCGCATCCGGAGGAGCCGCTGGTGTTCGGGCCGAACATCAAAGACTGGCCAGGCATGCATTCTCTTCCGGAGCACCTGCTGCTGCGTGTGGTGAGTGAGATCCATGATCCGGTGACGACAACGGATGAGCTGATCCCTTCCGGGGAAACGAGCTCGTACCGCAGCAATCCGCTGGGTCTTGCGGAGTTTACGCTTTCCCGCAAGGATCCGGCTTATGTCGCCCGGGCGAAGGAGGTTCAGAAGGCGCAGAAGGCGATCGAGGAAGGAAAAGATCCGGTGGAAGCGCTTCGCGAGGCGGCTCAGGGGCCTGCTGGCAACGAGGCCGGGGCATCCGGGCATTCTGAGGGAGGAAGCCTGAACCAGGCGGGCCTGGATGGCGCGGCGAAAGCGGCTGAGGCATCCCTGGCCGATCAGCTGGCGCAGGTCCTGAAGCTTGCGGATGAGAGGCTCCCCGGGCTTCTGGATCAGAAGACAGATGCGGACCGTCTGGGCATCGGCTCAGTGATCTTCGCTGTGAAGCCGGGAGACGGTTCTGCGAGGGAGCAGGCTGCTTCCTGCCAGAAGGTGCTTGGCGGCTGGGCGAACATTGCCTTCCAGTATGCGACGAAGCGCTACCGCTCCAACCTGATCAACTGGGGGATGCTGCCGCTTCTGATCGAGGAGGGAACGCTGCCGTTCCGGAATGGGGACTGGATCCTTCTTCCGGATATCCGGGCCGCGGTTCTGGAAAAGCGAGACAAGATCATGGGCTTTGCCGCAGTGGATGGAACGCTCAGGATGATCTGGATGACCCTTGGTGATATGACTGACCATGAACGGCAGATCATCGCGGACGGCTGCCTGATCAATTTTAACCGAAGGAAGAATGCCTGAAAGAATAACCAGCAGGAAGCAGGACTGAAGCCACAGTCAGAAGAACTGCTCCTGAGATTTTGGACGATTCCAGTTACAGGACGCCCGCTGGAGGGCGGCCTGGAACCGTCTCCGGAGAGATTGGCTTGTGGAAATATCCCGGGCGGGAGTGGAACAAGAATACTGCGCACAAATTGTGCAAAAACTTTAAACATAATGCGCAATTAAAATAATAACTGGAAAAATCTTTCAAATATTTTTTGTAAAAATGGGTTGACATTCCTGAAATGCTTTGCTAAACTTGTTTCATCAAGCAACACCAGTAAACGAAAGGGGGGCCGGTCCATTGGTAGTTTTGAAAGAACCGCAGCAGATGTGTCAGTATGACAGCGGCAGAGCAGAAGGTCCCTGCACGAAAGCCTACTGAGAGAGTATCCTGAAGAATCGACGAAACAGATTCTGATCGGAGCGGCTTGGATATCCTCCGGAGCACCGGATGCTTGTCATATTGACCGGATCACCTGCCATAGGGCTCAGGGAAGCCCGAGAAGCTTTGAATCGACGAGTGAAGCGTTTGTAAGTGCGGAACAGTTACCGCTAATGCGAAACAATTACAACCATTCATGAAAGCGAGGTTTTTCTGAATTCTGATACCGTCCCTGACGAGAAAGGGGAACGGGTTATGATATCCAGGAAGAAAGATATCTGAAATCCTAAAAGTACATAGTTGCTATTGATATATAGAATAGAGATACTATTAATTTTAGAGCGGCGCTGTGAAAGGCAGCACCTTAAGATATAAAGAAGCAGGGAAAGAACACTCCGATCATTTATATTACAATTTCATAGAGAACGATGGCGCGGCCGGCGGATTGATCCGTCGGCCGCTTTCAACGTCCGTTGCGACTTCCAGATGAACGTGATATATTATCCTAATAAACATAGTGGAGCTATGCTGGCTTGCCGTGCGTCCTGAGAAACTGTGCTCATATTCATTGGGCGGATTGCTGCGGTTGCTTCTTCATCCGTGACCGATACGAAGGCAGGCTGGCTCCGGAGAGGACGATAAGAGTATGAAGATCATCATTGTAGGCGGCGGTAAAGTCGGGGAGACGCTTGTCGCCAATCTGTGTAGTGAAGGACATGACATTACGGTGATCGATTCCAATGACAAGGTGGTTGATCAGGTCTGTGACCGCTATGATGTTATGGGCTTCAGCGGCAACGGCGCAAGCTATACCATTCTGGAAGAAGCGGATGTTGAAAATGCGGATCTGGTGATCGCAGTGACGGGGCACGATGAGCTGAACCTGTTTGTCTGCCTTCTGGCAAGGAAGGCAGGACACTGCCAGACGATCGCGCGCGTTCATAATCCGGAATATAACCGGGCGGTCAACGTGATCAGGGAAGAGCTGGGGCTTGCGCTGGTCATCAACCAGGAGTTCGCGGCGGCGCAGGAAGCGGCGCGGGTGCTGCGTTTCCCGTCGGCAATTGAGATCAATACCTTCGCCAAGGGGAAGGTGGAGCTTTTGCATTTCCGCGTGCCCCAGGGATCTGTCCTGGACGGACTGGATCTGTATTCCATGCATGAAGAATTGAACTGCAATGTCCTGGTATGCACGCTGGAGCGGGAAGGGGATACGTTGATCCCCCAGGGTAATACGGTCCTGAAAGCCGGGGATGTGATCTCCATCGTCGCGCCGCTGGAAGAGCAGGAGCGGTTCTTCTCCCGGATTGGGCTGGAGACGCACGCAGTGCGCAACGCCATGATCATCGGCGGCGGGGATGTGGCACTGTACCTGGGCCGGATGCTGCTCAACAGCGGGATCCAGGTCAAGATCATTGAAAAGGATCTTTCGCGCTGTGAGGAGCTGGCGGAGCTGCTTCCGAAGGCATCCATTATCCATGGTGACGGTTCGGACAAGGAGCTGCTGGAGGAAGAGGGCATCCGCTCTACGGAGGGGATCGTATGCCTGACCGGAATCGATGAAGAGAATGTGGTGCTTTCCCTGTTTGCCAAGACCTGCGGCGTGCGCAAGATCATCACCAAAGTCAACCGCGTCGCGTTTGAGGAGGTCTTTGAGAGCCTGAACCTTGACACGATGATCTCGCCGAAGAACATCACGGCGGAACTGATCGTCCAGTATGTCAGGGCGATGCAGAATTCATTTGGCAGCAATATCGAGACGCTTCACCGCATCATGGATGACCAGGCGGAGGCGCTGGAATTCAAGATCCGTGAGAACTTTACCAGGACAGATATCCCGCTGAGCAAGCTGCCGCTCAAGTCGGGCGTGCTGGTGGGAGCGATCTACCGTGACGGACGTTTTATCCTCCCGCGCGGCGGCGACGTAATCCGCCATGGAGATACTGTGCTGATCATTACGACGATCAAGGGTGTCAATGACATCAGTGATGTCTTCCGCTGACAGGGGTGAGGGAAAATGAATTTTGCGATGATTTTCCGCATCCTTGGATGGATGCTGATGTTTGAAGCCGCATTTATGGCACCGTCCGGCATTGTGGCCGCGGTCTATCGTGAGAAAGATGTGGTCTGGCTTCTCGTTTCGATGGGACTTTGCCTTGCGATCGGAGGAGCCATGGTTCTGGTGAGCCGTCCGAAGGTACGGCGGATCTACGCCAAGGAGGGCAGCGTGATCTGCGCCCTGGTCTGGTTTTTGTACAGTATTCTCGGGGCGCTCCCGTTCCGCCTGTCCGGGCATATCCCGAATATGTTCGATGCGGTCTTTGAGACGGCCTCGGGGTTTACCACGACCGGCGCGTCGGTCTTGTCTGATGTGGAGGCGCTGCCTCACTGGCTATTGTTCTGGAGGTCATTTACCCACTGGGTCGGCGGCATGGGGATCCTGGTGTTCGTCATGGCGGTTATCCCGCTGGCGGCCGGCGGCAGCACGATGTACCTGATGAAGGCGGAGAGCCCGGGGCCGAGCGTGAAGAAGATGGTTCCGAAGGCAGGACAGACGGCAAGCATCCTGTATCGAATGTATTTTGCGCTGACGGCGATCGAGCTGGTGATCCTGATGATCCTTGGCATGCCGCTGTTCGACAATCTCTGCCTGACCTTCGGGACGGCCGGGACGGGCGGCTTCGCGGTCCTGAACTCAGGCTGCGCGTCCTACACGATCCCGCAGCAGGTGGTGATCACCATCTTCATGATCCTGTTTGGAACCAACTTTTCGGTCTATTACCTGGTGGTCACCGGGCATATCAAGGATGTGCCGAAGGTTTCGGAGGCAGTGACTTATTTCTCCATCATCGGCATTGCGATCGCGCTGATCACGGTATCGATCAACCATATGTATCCAAGTACGCTGCTCGCTTTGAAGGATGCCGCGTTCCAGGTCGGGTCGATCATTACGACGACTGGCTACAGTACGGCGGATTTTGACCTTTGGCCGTCCTTCAGCAAATGGGTGCTTGTCCTTCTGATGTTCTGCGGCGCCTGCGCCGGTTCCACGGGCGGCGGCATGAAGGTTTCGCGGCTTCAGGTGGCGTTCAAGACGATCGTGAAGGAGCTGGACAATGCGATCCATCCGAACAATGTGCGCAAGATCAAATACGACGGAAAGCCGCTGGAGCATTCTGTCCTGCGCGGGATCAATGTGTTCATCGTGGCATATTTCTTCGTCATGGCGGCCAGCATCCTGCTGATCTCCATTGACGGGTTTGACCTGGAGACGAATTTCACGGCAGTTGCCGCGACGCTTAACAATATCGGCCCCGGCCTGAAGGGGGTCGGCCCGACCATGAATTACAGCGGCTACAGCCCATTTGCCACCTGCATCCTGATCTTTGACATGATCGCAGGCAGGCTGGAGATCCTTCCGGTGCTGGTGCTCTTATCCGTGCATACATGGAAGGATGGAGACTTGTTCTCGCGGCCTGCCAGGAGCAGAAGGCGGGCCAGCAAGGCGGATGAGGCACTGCTGGACGAGGGATTCTGATGCGTGCCGCGGTTTGGCATGAGAGAATGATAGCTACGGATCCGAATGGGGGAACGGAATGGACAAGAGGGAATATCAGGAAAAACTGCAGGAGATCAACCGGCTGATCGCGGCTGAAAATTATGAAGGCGCGGCTAAGATCGCGGATTCCATTGACTGGAAGAGAGTCCGGAACGTGCAGACGCTGGTGATGATCAGTGAGGTCTACGAGGTCCTTGAGCGTTATGAGGACAGTAAGGTGCTGCTCCTTCGGGCTTACCGGCGCAGCCCGGTGGGACGTACGATATTGTACCGCCTGGTGGAGTGCTGTATTCGTCTGCGCCAGTTTGACCAGGCGATCGAATATTATTCGGAGTATGTCCAGGCTGCCCCGCATGATAACAATAAGTATATCCTGAAGTATAAGATCTATCGGGGCAGGGGCGCTTCCCTGGACGAGCAGATCGATATCCTGAAGGAGTACCTGGACCAGGAATATAACGAGAAGTGGGCTTATGAGCTCGCCAGGCTGCAGGTTCAGGCCGGCCGGACGCAGGAAGGCCTGGCGACGTGTGATGACCTTGTTTTGTGGTTCCAGAGCGGGAAGTATGTGATCAAGGCGCTGGAGCTGAAGAAGAAATACGCGCCTCTGACACCGAAGCAGCAGGAAATCTATGATAATCGGTTTGCGGCGGAGGAGGAGCCGGAGGTCAGGCCGGATTCCTATCTGAGTGAAACGGCCTCCCTTGCGAAGGCGGAACGTGCAGCCGCGGCTCAGGAAGAGATTAAGAGTGAGCTGGCGGTGGATATTGCCCATACTGCGAAGATCGAGGCGACGAAGGTGGAACTGTCCCGGAAGGCGGAGGCTGCGCATGCGCAGATTGACCGGAAGGCGGAACAGGCCCGGGAAGCGTTGTCTCCGAAGAAGGTGACTTCTCTGGCGGAGAAAAAGGCGGTTTCCGCCGCTGCAGGGAAAGGAAGCGCGGCTCCGGAAACAATAGAGAAAGGAAGCGTGGTTCCGGAAACAGTGGAGAAGGGAAGCGCAGCTCCGGAAACGATGGAGAAGGGAAGCACGGCTCCGGAAACAATGGAGAAGGAAAATGCGGTTTCGGACGCCGGAAACAATACCGCTGCGGCAGACGTTGGCGCGTCGCTGGCGGCAGCTGTCGGGGCTGTAATGACAGCGGAAAGCCTGCGGGATGCTTTTGAGAAGGATCCGGAAGAAACTACAAAGCTGAGAGCGGAAATTGACAGGGAAGCAGATCGTGTGCCGGCTGCAGGTATGCTGCAGGAGCCGGAAAATGCGCCTGAGGATAGGACTGTTTTAGCGGATGGAACCCGTGCGGATGGAGACAGTGGCGAGAAAGCTGCCGATGCCGGGAGGCAGGAAGGGCAGACTGAAGAGATGCCTGATGCATCAGAAGCCGGACAGCATGAGGGGGATTTCGCTTTGTCAGAAGCCGGGCGTCCTGAGGCGGATTCCGCTCTGGCGGAAGCCGGGCAGTCTGAGGAGGTTCCAGACCCGACCCGGGCAATGCAGTCTGAGGAGGTTTCAGACCCGGCCCAGGCAGTGCAGTCTGAGGAGGTTCCAGACCCGACCCGGGCAGTGCAGTCTGAGGAGGACTCAGACACGACCCAGGCAGTGCAGTCTGAGGAGGTTTCAGACCCGGCCCAGACCGGACAGTCCGGGGAGGATTCAGCTGGGGTACAAGCCGGGCAGCCTGATGAGAATTCCGATCTGACCCAGGACGGGCAGCCTGAGCAGATATCTGAGCCGGTGTCTGCGGAACAGCTGCAGGAAGACATGGTTCGCAATGTGCGGGAAATCGTGTCCGGTGTCGGACCCCGGGATGTGATCGGCGCGGATGAGGCGATCCTGGACGAGGCCATCGAGCAGTCCAAAGAGGATCAGGAGAATGCGGTTGCTGCCAGGGGAAGCGACATGACCTTCCGCGTGCCGGTGTCTGAGGCGGCGCAGAAGCGTCAGGCTGGCAGGCTGACCATAGATGATATCCTTCTGTCCATGGGGGACGGAGGAGAAAGAGTGCGTCAGGTGGCGGGCGGTTTTGTGATGTCCGCTGAAGAAGAGGCGCAGATGACAGCGCAGCAGCAGGCCGAGGCAAAGGCAGCGTCCTATCAGGCGGGAAGCATGGAGGGGACTCCTGCGCCTTACGATCCTGCTGGCGCGGCCTGGGATGAATCTGGGGTTGAAGCAGGATCGGATCCGCGGATCCCGCAGTTCCTCCGGGACGATGTGCACCAGGCAAGGCAGACGTCAGAGATCCCGGCAGAGGAGATCACTGAGGCGGAAAATGCGCTGCGTGCGGAGATGGAATCCGGAAGGAACCGTATCAGTGCAGAAGCGGAAGGTTCCGGAGGAAAGGATCGGGGAATGGATGGCGGCCTGCAGATGGCGGCGGCTTCAGCTGTTCTGGCTGGCGCGCTGCAGCAGGCAGGACAGCCTGAGAGTACCGAATCCGGTAATTTGCCGGGGAGAGGGCAGTCTGTGCTGCCCGGTGACGGAACCCGGCCTGCGGCTCAGAGCATGTCCGCCCGGGAAAACAATCCGGAAGATCCGGCGGCAGCTGTCGCAGCGGCTTTCATGAGTACGCCTAAGGTTGCTTACACGAAGGAAGTCGCTGAGGCAAAGACCCGCAGGCTTCCGGTTGAAGAGATCCGTAAGCTTCATGCAACATACCTTGCCCAAAGCGATGCTGCGGCAAAGGAAGCGGCGAAGAACGCCCATGAGGCTGCAGAGAAAGCGGCAGATATGGCGGAAGCGGAGATGGAAGCGGCTTCCGGCAAGTATGATGAGGAAGAAGACATCCGGATCGCGGATGCGCCGGGAAGCGGCTTTGGACAGGCTTTGGCCGCCGGGGCCGTTGCAGGAGCGGCTTTGGCAGGCTCCCAGGAGATGCAAGAACCGGATCAGGCCTGGATGGGCGATCCATACGGCCAGGCGCCGCAAGGCGCTCCTGCCGGTCAGCCGAATGCTCCGTTCGGTCAGCAAGGTGCTCCTGCCGGTCAGCCGAATGCTCCGTTCGGTCAGCAAGGCGCTCCTGCCGGTCAGCCGAATGCTCCGTTCGGTCAGCAAGGTGCTCCTGCCGGTCAGCCGGATGCTCTGTTCGGTCAGCAAGGCATTCCTGCCGGTCAGCCGAATGCGCCATTCGATGGACAGGAGCAAGGCAATTTCCGTCAGGCACCGGGGGATGTGCCCTTTGCAGGCGGTAATATGGATGGTATGAGTCCGGCATCCGGAGAAGGCTACGGGGATGCCGCGTTTGCAAGAAACGGCCGGATCGGTGAGCAGGTGACCAGAGAGATTCCCAAGAGTGAGCCGGAGCCTGAGCTCTATACCGAAAAGCCGATGCTGACCGCAAGTCAGATGGAGCTTTTCCGCGGATTCACGTCCATTGGAAACCTGACGGATCAGATTGCCGCGGCAATCTGGCAGGCGGAAAACCGCCGGGATGACCGGACAAGCCGGGCAGGGAATATTCTCATCCTTGGCGCGCATGGATGCGGGAAGACAACGATTGCGACCGGGATCGCCAAGGCGATTGCGGAGGACATGGGAACCCAGTCGGTCAAGATGGCGCGCATTTACGCGGCAGACCTGAACCGGAAGGACATTGCGGCAACCATTGCGAAGATCGCAGGCGGCGTGCTGATCGTGGAGGAAGCAGGCGACCTGGATGACGGGATTGTCGATCAGCTGACGACAGCCATGGAATTCAGGACGGACGGCTTGATTATGATCCTTGAGGATGAGCAGCGTTACATCCATGAGCTTTTGATGCGCCATCCCCGCTTTACCATGAAATTCACTGCACAGATCTATATTCCGGAGTATACGGAGGATGACCTGGTGAATTTCGGACAGATCTATGCGCTGGGAAAGGATCACGTGATGAGCGAAAAGGCTGTTCAGGCCTGCAGGGACAAGATCGAAGCGGCGAGAAAGACCGGCGACGCGGTGTCTGTGACGAACGTGATTGAGCTTGTAGACCGTGCAATCAAGAGTGCCAATACCTTCTTCCGCCGGATCGGATCGGCGAAGAAGCGCTACGACGAAGAAGACCGGGTGATCCTGCGGGAGAAGGACTTCCGGTGAGTTTGCCTCCTTTTTGTTGGTGCATATCGACATATCATACAGGAGGAACATTGCAGATTTTATTGCAAATTGACGAAGGACGGCATATGCACCGGAGGGTGGCTTGTTGACACCCGAAACGTTCATTGCTATACTGATTTCGTAGTCATCATCTGGAAGTAGAGTTATGTATTCACATAAGGAGGAAGGGTGTATGAGAAAATTTCTGGCATTGACATTGAGTGCGCTGATGACCGTTTCGCTCTCAGGAGCGGCATTTGCAGGAGAGACTGAGGCTGCATTATCGGTTCCGG
>CAMJIC010000050.1 GCA_946405675.1 uncultured Clostridia bacterium | reverse complement strand
GCTTGCATTCGCTAAGAACCGACGCTGCGGATGCCCTCCTCGTGCAATCCATAGGCTGACCAGCCGGGAAGTGGGCAGTTACGTTGGCGGGGTGTAACGTGTTACAGTTTTTGATTGACATTGCTGTGCTTCCGGATGTACAATCGCTTCATTCTTGGTGTGCACATTTGTGAGCACAGAAGTCCTTTTTCCTGTGCATATGTGCGTCCTGGAATATGGCTGTGAACGTGTGTAAGTAGTCGATGGAAGCCCTTTTAAGAGAGCTGTTCCTTATGTGGCTGGGAGAACGGCAGAAGTTCCATGGATGAATTTCAGCACGGGAGCTTTTCGTGAAAACGCGGCGCTGCTGCGGTTAAGCGGATGCGGCTGTCGGTATTCAGACAGAATAAAGCGCAGGATCTGATCGATCGATATGTGATCCTGAATTTGGGTGGTACCGCGAGTTTTCAGGAGTCTGTTATTATGATTGTGAGCAGGCTCTTCGACCCGTCCCGGAGCAGATTGCATTGCCGGGGCGGGTCTTTTTGCGCAGGCATACACAGAATGGGATGAATGAAATGGAAGGCCATTTTCATTCATTTTACAGAAAAGAAACATCACAGGAAAGAAAAGAGGAAAAGCATGACAAATCTGGAAGAACTGAGGAAAAGAATTGTCTCTGTCCGGGAGGCGATCAAGTCGGAGTCCAGCAATCTCAGCGATACGAAGAAGGTCTATGAACTCAGAAAATCATTTCTGGATAAGACCGGGAGAGTCGGCCAGCTGATGAAATACATGAAGGATGTGGATCCTTCCCAGAGGGCGGAATTCGGAAAGAGCGTCAATGAGCTGAAGAACTGGGCACTCGACTATTTCAATTCCCTGGATGAGGAGATGCGGGAAAAAGAGCTGGAGATGATGTATGACCGGGAAAGAATCGACATCACCATGCCATCGAAGCGCCGCAAGGTCGGCAACCTTCATCCGGTGACCCAGGTTCGCAATCAGCTTATAGAGGTGTTTTCCGGCATGGGCTTTGAAATCTTCGAGGGCACGGAGGTGGAGAATGACTATTATAACTTCACCGCCTTGAATACGCCCAAGGACCATCCTGCCCGGGACATGCAGGACACCTTCTACCTGGCGCCTGAGTTTGTGCTCCGCACACAGACATCGTCAGCCCAGATCCATGTCATGGAAAATGAAAAGCCGCCGATTAAGATCCTGAGCCCAGGCAAGGTATTCCGGTCAGATGACGATGCCACGCACAGCCCGATGTTCTCCCAGATGGAGGGACTGGTCGTCGACAAGGGAATCACGCTGGGAGACCTTCAGGGCATGCTGGATGTATTTGTCAAGAAGGTGTTCGGGCCGGATGCAAGAACCAGGCTGCGTCCGTCTTATTTCCCGTTTACGGAGCCATCCGTCGAGGTGGATGTCAGCTGCTTTGAATGCGGAGGGAAAGGCTGCTCCTTCTGCAAGCATACAGGATGGATCGAGGTTCTGGGCGCAGGGATCGTCAACCGGAAGGTACTGGAAAACTGCGGCATCGATCCGGATGTCTATTCCGGCCTGGCATTTGGCATCGGCATCGAGCGGGTCGCCATGCTGAAGTATGGCATCAATAACATCAAGCAGCTCTTCGAGTCAGACCTGAGGGTGCTGAATCAGATCAGTGACAGATAAATATAAAACAGGTAACGAATTCATCCCCCTCTCGCTCAGAACGCAAGCGTTCTTCGTTAAGGGCTGAATCGTATACAGATACGGAGGAAGAAATGTTAGCACCATTCAGCTGGCTGAAAGAATATGTAGACATCGATGTAACACCGCAGGAGCTTCAGGAAAAGCTGTTTTCCTGCGGATTTGAAGTGGAAGAGCTGCACCAGGCGGGAGAAGATATCTCCAATGTGGTGGTGGGGCTGGTGGAAACCTGCGAGCCGATCCCGGATACGCACCTGCATGTCACGACGGTAAACGCGGGAGAGCATGGCACCTTCCAGGTGTGCTGCGGCGCGGATAATGTCGCTGCCGGAAAGAAGTTCCCGCTGGCGCTTGTGGGCGCTACGGTCTACGCCACCGCAAAGGATCATGTCACCGTGGAAGGCGTCATGACCATCAAGAAAGGAAAGCTGCGGGGATATGAATCCTTCGGGATGCTGTGCTCCGGCGTAGAGCTTGGCCTGAATGAGGATCTGTATCCCGGAGCGGGGTATAACGGCCTGCTTGCGCTCCCGGATGACGCGCCCGTCGGCGCGGATGTCAAGCCGATCGTCGGTCTGGATGACTGGCTGTTCGACATTGCGATCACCGCAAACCGCCCGGACTGCCAGAGCGTTTTCGGCATTGCGCGTGAGGTGGCGGCTGTCCTGGGGAAAGAACTGAAGGAGCCGGACCTGAGCTTCCATCCGACTGAGGTGGAAAAGGAAGGCTTCAGCGTGACGGTGGAGGATCCGGATCTTTGCCCGCGCTATATCGGGCACTACGTATATGACGTGAAGATCGGGCCGTCCCCGGCATGGATGCGCAGGAGGCTGGCCCTGGTTGGTATGAATTCCATATCGAATATCGTAGATATTACGAATTATGTCCTCACCGAGCTTGGACAGCCCATGCATGCATTTGACGAAGACTTCATCCGGGGCGGACGGATCGTCGTGCGCAGGGCGAAGAAAGACGAGGTGATCACGACCCTGGATGAGCAGGACTATGTCATGAACGAGAATACCCTGTGCATCTGTGACGGGGAAGGGCCGGTCGCGCTGGCGGGTGTCATGGGAGGCCTGAATTCGGAGATCCGTGATACGACGAAGGCAGTCCTGTTCGAGTCTGCAAAGTTCATGCGCGACAATATCCGGCATACCAGCAGGTCGCTGGGAAAGAGGACAGATGCCAGCGCCCGTTTTGAGAAGGGCGTGGATGAGTACACGACAGTCATGGCCATGAAGAGAGCCCTGCACCTGGTGGAGGAGCTTGGCTGCGGGAAGGTATCGAAAACCCATTGTGATGCCAATACCGGCAACAGCGTAGAGCCTTCTGAACTGACCGTATCGGTCAGGAAGGTCAATGGGGTGCTTGGCATTGAGGTTCCGTCTGATGAGATCGTCCGGATCATGAAAAACCTCGGATTTGCGCCTGAAATCTGCGGGGATTCCCTGAAGCTGCTGGTTCCCGCGTTCCGTACGGACATTGAGAATGACCCGGATATTTCCGAGGAAGTCATCCGCATGTACGGATATGACCACATCCGGCCGACGATGCTACAGACAGCACAGGTGACGGCCGGCGGGCTGAACCTTCGGCAAAAGACAGTCAAAGCCCTGAAGGAACGACTGTGCGCGGAGGGCATGTACGAGGCCATGCATTATTCCTTCTTCAGCCCCGCTGACCTGGATCTGATGGGGTACGAAGCGGATGCGCCCGAGAGGAAGGCAATCCGGATCCTGAATCCCATCAATGAAGATCTCTCGATCCTGCGCACGACGCTCGCTCCGAGCATGCTGCATGCTATCGAGAGAAATGAAAAAGCGGGGATCATCGAAGGGAGGCTGTTTGAGGCCGCAAGCATTTTTCAGCCAAAGTCCCTGCCGCTGGCTGACTATCCGGATGAAAAAGAGACACTGTGCGCAGGGATCTGGGGGCCGAATGAGAGCTTCTTCACCCTGAAAGGGATCGCGGATGTGACAGCGCAGTTCCTCCGGGTATCCTTCACCTACAAACCTGCGCAAAAGCCGTTCCTGCATCCGTATCAGTGCGCGGAAATCTATTGCGGGGAGACTTGCGTCGGTTATCTGGGCACGGTGCGGTATGAGCTGATGAAGACCTTGAGCCTGCGCACCAAAGCATACGTGATGGAGCTTGACCTGAGCCTCCTTGAGCCGTATTATGGCAATCAGGTGAAGTTCAAACCGATCCCGAAGTATCCTGTGGAGAAGCGGGATCTGGCCCTGGTGATGGATAAGGGGATCACCTGTGAGATGGTGGAGGAAGCGATCCGCGGCGCGAACAGGTACATCACCGATGTCGCCCTGTTTGATGTGTACGAAGGCAGTTCGATCCCGGAAAATAAGAAATCGATGGCGTTCACTGTGACCTTTACGCCGAAGGAAGAAGAGCTGAACGGCGAAAAGCTGGACTCCTTCGTGGCGAAGATCCTGAAATCGCTTAAGAAAACATTGGATATTGACTTAAGAGAGTAAAGATGGCATAATGGGCTTGTCAAAACAAGATTCCTGATTTTGCTGCCTGGGGTGTGCGACAGTTCTGTTTATTTTTGAACCTACATCGACTTGAACGGGTTCCCTAGATTGCTGCGTTCGATGTCAGGCCGTCTTCGAACGGAAGGCAGAGGCGTATGCTGCGGTTACCCACCTGGCTTTATGCTAGGAGTCAAAAGGCGGGGCACCGGCACTTCGGGCTTTTAAAAAGATTTTTTCGAAAGAGGACACGTACAGCTGTCCTCTTTCGGCGTTAGGAGGGAAATGAAAACATCTGATTTTTACTATGACCTGCCGAAGGAACTGATCGCCCAGGATCCCCTGGAAGAACGTTCCTCATCAAGGCTGATGTACCTGAACAGGGAGACGGGGGAGATCAGGCATCGTCATTTCAGTGATGTGCCTGATTACCTGGAGCCGGGCGACACCCTGGTGATCAATAACACAAAGGTGATCCCGGCAAGGCTGATCGGGGAGAAGGAGGGAACAGGGGCTGCCATTGAGGTATTGCTCCTGAACCGTGTCCGGAACCGGGAGGCGACCTGGGAGACGCTGGTACGCCCCGGGAAAAAATGCCGGCCAGGCGCGAGGATCGTATTCGGCGGCGGTCTCCTGACCGGTGTCGTGACAGACATCGTGGAGGAAGGCAACCGCTATGTCCGGTTTGAATATGATGGCGTTTTTGAGGAAATCCTTGACCGGCTGGGAGAGATGCCGCTGCCTCCCTATATCACACATAAGCTTGAAGACCGCACAAGGTACAACACGGTATACGCGAAGTATGACGGATCGGCGGCCGCGCCTACGGCAGGGCTTCATTTCACGGAGGAGCTCCTGAAGAGGATCCGCGCGAAGGGCATACAGATCGCACCCCTCACCCTTCACGTAGGCCTCGGCACATTCCGGCCTGTCAAGGTCGATGATGTCACGAAGCATCATATGCATACGGAGCACTGCATGATCCCGGAGGACTCGGCCCGTCTGATCAACGAGACACACGCCTCGGGGCACCGGGTCATCGCGGTGGGAACCACTAGCTGCAGGACGCTGGAATCCATGGCGGATGAAGACGGGAAGGTAAGAAGCGGCGAGATGGACACCGGCATCTTCATCTATCCCGGATACCGGTTCCGCGTCATGGATGGCCTGATCACGAACTTCCACCTGCCGGAATCCACCCTGATCATGCTGGTGTCGGCATTTGCGGGGAAGGATAAGGTCATGGCGGCTTATGAAGAAGCGGTAAGGCAGCGGTACAGGTTTTTTTCTTTTGGAGATGCGATGTTGATTCTGTAAATATTTGATTGGTTCGTGACAGTCAGCCCTCATTGTGCTAAAATAAAAGCTGATATGTAAACACCTCGCGAATACGGATTCGTAAAGGATGGAGGATGAGAGAAGATGGCAGTAAAAGAACTTGGAAATCTGGCCGTGAGCATATTCTGCAGGAATATGTCCATGCTGATCTCCGCAGGAATCGATGCGGAGGAGTCAGTCGGCCTTCTGGCGGATGATGCTGCTGCGAACGATTTTCGTGATGCCGCGAAGGCTGTACAGAACCGGATGCTGACCGGGCAGCCTCAGCTGTCCGCGGCCATGCAGGAGAGCGGATATTTCCCGACCCATGCATGTAAGATGCTCGCTGCCGGTGAGAAGACCGGAAAGAGCGAGAACGTATTGAAGAGCCTTGCGGATTATTACGAGAGCAGAGACCGGCTGTCACGGAAGATGAGGAGTGCGGTGAACTATCCGATGATCCTTCTGATCCTGACCGCGGCGATCCTTGTGCTTCTTCTGGTCAGGGTGCTTCCTGTCTTTACGAATGTTTACCGTTCCCTGGCAGGCGGGCTGACCACTTCGGCCTATGTCTATCTGAGAGTCGCTTATGTAGTCGGCACCGTGGCTCTGATCCTTGCGATCGTGTTCGGCGTCTTCCTCCTGCTGACGGCGCGGACTGTACGCGGCAACGGTGCGGACAATGCTTCCTCTGTCGGATTTCTTTCCAAATTCGGTCCGGCAAAGGATGCGATCAGCAAGCTTTCGCTGGCACATTTCACCCAGGTTCTTCACCTGTTCGTGGCCAGCGGAGCGGATGTGGACACTTCGATCACGGCTGCGCAGGAGCTTGTCTCTGACCCGGTCACCAGGGCAAAGGTGGATGCGGTCAGAACCCATATGAAGGAAGACAATGTGGGCCTGTCACGTGCCATTTATGACAAAGGGCTGTTTGAACCGCTTTATGCAAGGCTGTTTATGTCCGCGGTCAAAGCGGGCCAGACGGAGCAGATGCTTGGGAAGCTTGCCAGTTCTTTTTCCCTGGAAGCGGATGAGGCTGTGGACAGCCTGATCGATTCCATCGAGCCGGTCATTTCGGCATTTCTGACGATTGCAGTCGGGATCGTGCTCCTGAGTACGATGATCCCGCTGATCGGTATCCTCGGAGCAGTCTGACCTTGAAAGGGGATGGACAATCATGAGAGACGTTATCTATCATGACAGGCCCCGCGTCAGTGCGGCGCAAAGGGCCAGGCGTATCATAATAGGGCTTGTAGCGGCAGTCGTCTGTCTGTTTCTGTGCGTGTTTCTTTTTACGCGCATGGATCTTGACATGAACCGTCAGGCTGTGGAAAGCCTCAGGCAGAATGTCACGGAGGCATGCGTGCAGTGCTATGCGATCGAGGGAACCTACCCGGTCAGCATCAGCTACCTGGAACAGAATTACGGGGTCCGTTATGATGGTTCCAAATATGCTGTGTCCCTGAGTGCAGGTTCCGGGAACCAGCTTCCGACAGTTCAGGTGACGCTTAGAAGATAAAGGGGGAAACGGCATGGACAGAAGATCCCAGGACAAGAGGCGGGAGATCGATTTTGCATCCCTGTTTGTTGTTGCCCTGTTCGCTATCATGCTGATCGGGATCATGGCTCTTTCCGCGATCGGCGGAGGTTTGTTCGATTCGATCACCGAGAACCGTTCCGCCAATATGACGAGGAGGGGGGCTTTGAGCTACACGGCTTCCAAGATCCAGTCCTGTGATGAGACAGGAGCGCTCCAGGTGGAGCATACGGACAAGGGAGATGTCCTGACGATCCTGGATCCTTCCGGACAGAAGCACTATCAGACCAGGATCTGGCTGGAGGATGGATACCTGATGGAATCTATTCTCTCCGATCAGGGAGAGAATGTCAGCTCTGACCCTGTGAAGATCGCGAAGGCGAAAGAGTTTCAGGTCTCTCTGGAAAACAATATCGCGACGATCACCACTGAGGACGGAGTCCGCAGGATCTATCTCCATGCAAAGGAGGTAGTTGCATGAAAGCGAGAAAAAACAGAGCGTTTTTTGTGGAAACGCTGATCATCACGTTTCTTCTCCTGCTGATGCTGGTGATCCTGGTGCGTATCTTCGGCGCGGCAGCCCAGAAGTCAAATTATGCGAAGATGCGGACTGAGGCAGCCGCGGTTGCCCAGAATGTCGTCACGATGTTTGAGGCAGGCGAGGATCAGGTCGGTCAGGCGCAGAAGGCGCTGATCGATACGGCCAATGATGAATACAGTGATGTGGATACGCCCCAGACCAGCCTGGTGCTCCAGTTTGACGGGAACGGGGTGTTGTCAGAAAAAGGAAAGTACGAGGTCACACTGCTGATGACCTGTGAGATCAGGGCTGTCGGGTATATGATCACCGGCAACATGAAGGTGGTCAACCTGGACTATCCGGAAGAGGATCTGGCACAGCTTGATACGGCTAAGTACTTCCCGGATGCTGTTGATGCGGTGTGGTCGGGTGACGTGAACCTGGATGAGATCTCCAGGACTGAGTCAGAAACGGAGGCGTCGCCATGAATGGAAAAAAGCCAAGACAGCCGATTCGTTCCGGTGCCCTGACAATTGTGATCACCTGTGTCCTGATCCTGCTTGCGGTACTGGCTCTGCTTTCCCTGGTAGGAGCGCAGACGGACAGGGCGCTTGCCGACAGGCAGATGGTATTTGCCCAGCAGAATGCGATAAGTGAGAGGGCCGGCCAGGAATGGCTCGCCCAGATGGATGACTATCTGCGCGGCGGCGCGCCGCTTCCCTATGATACGATTCAGGATGGGAACAGGTACTCTACATCGATCCGATTTTCGATGAACCAGTACCTGCATATTACGGCTGAGGCAGATGCCCAGGGCATGCTGTCTGTCACAAAGTGGGAGATTGAAACGGTAGCGGAGACAGAGTATTCGGATGTCCTTCCGGAAGGCGCGCAGCCTCTCACGGAGGATGAGAACGGACATCTCAACACACTGCCGGAAACATCTGTAGAAGGAACAGGTTTGGCTTAACGATGGTAGAATTAAATGATATCCTGCAGGAAGCGCTTCGTCTGGAAGCCTCGGACGTTTTCATCATTCCCGGACTTCCGCTTACGTTCAAGGTTCTTGGAAAGCAGGAGCGGGCGAAGGACATGCTCCACCCGGATGATACAGAGAAGATCGTCCGTGCAATCTATACGCAGTGCGGGCGTCACAACAGGGTGCTGGAAGACGAGACCTTTGATGATGACTTTTCATTTTCCATCGCATCGCTGGGAAGATTCCGCGCGAATGTATTTCATCAGAGAAGTTCTCTGGCAGTCGTGCTGCGTGTGATCCGTTTCGGACTTCCTGACGCTTCGCGCCTCGGGATCCCCGCGCCGGTTATGCGGGCTGCTGATATCCGCAACGGACTGATCCTGGTAACAGGGGCAACGGGAAGCGGAAAGTCTACTACGCTTGCCTGCATGATTGACCATATCAACAAAAACCGGGAAGGGCACATCATTACGATGGAAGACCCGATCGAGTTTGTCCACAGGCACGACCGCTGTATCGTTACCCAGCGTGAGATCGGGAATGATGTCGTGGATTATATCCATGCGCTCAGAAGCGCGCTGAGAGAAAGCCCTGACGTGATCCTTCTGGGTGAGATGCGTGATCATGAGACGATCGAGGTTGCCATGACGGCAGCCGAGACTGGCATCCTTCTGTTTTCCACCCTGCACACCCAGGGAGCCGCGAATGCGGTGGACCGTATCATTGACATTTACCCGGCCGGGCAGCAGAACCAGATCCGGCTGCAGCTTGCGATGATGCTCCGCTGCGTGATCTCACAGCAGCTGATCCCGACGGTGGATGGAGCGGTGACAGCTGTATTTGAGGTGATGTATGCAAATACCGCGATCCGGAGCCTGATCCGTGAGGGGAAGACGCATCAGATCGATGCGACGATCCGCAGCGGCGCTTCGGAGGGCATGATCGCCATGGATGAGTCGATCTACGATCTGTTCAAAAAGGGGCGGATCACACAGGAGACAGCAGTGAAGTATTGCAATAACCCGGAAGCAATGGAGCGCAGGCTCAATGCGACGGTTGGATTCTGAACAGATACCTGATATTCTGTTATCTGTGTCAGGCAAAAGGTGCAGGGAAAAGTTCATATCTGAACAGGAGAGATAACAAGGGGACGGTGCCGCAAATAAGGCTCTGGGGCTTGGGTTCACAGATGCCGGCGGCACCGTTTCTTTATTGTCATGAAGAAATCGTATCCATACAGATGTCATGGCCAAATTGAAATCATGACCAAATAGAAACCATGGCCAGACAGAAATAGTGGCCAAACAAAAGTCATGGCAAAACAGGAATCATGGCGAAACAGAAATGGAGGTTTGTTATGCCGGGCTGGTTAAAGGATGCTGTGTTTTATGAGATTTATCCGCAGTCGTTTTGCGATTCCAACTCAGATGGGATCGGAGATTTCCAGGGGATCATTTCCCGGCTGGATTATATCAGGGAGCTCGGTTTTAACGCGCTCTGGATCAATCCGTGCTTTGACTCTCCGTTCAAGGACGCGGGTTATGATGTCCGTGATTACAAGAAAGCGGCGGCCAGATACGGGACGAATGAAGACCTGATCCGGCTTTTTGACAAGGCTCATGAAAAGGGAATCCATGTTTTGCTGGATCTGGTTCCCGGCCATACCTCAGAGGAGCATGAGTGGTTCAGGAGAAGCTGTGAGCTTAAGAAAAATGAATATTCTGACCGGTTTATCTGGACGGATTTCTGCTTCCGGGGTACGGGCAATCTGGGATATCCATATGTAGGCGGCGAAGCCCAGAGGCCGGGGACGTATCTTCTCAACTTCTTCAAATGCCAGCCCGCGCTGAATTATGGCTGGCTGAATCCGGATGAGAGCTGGAAGTGCTCCACGGACAGTGAAGGAGCGCGTTCCACCATCGAAGCGATCAAGGATGTGATGCGTTTCTGGATGGACAGGGGTTGTGACGGGTTCCGCGTCGATATGGCGGCTTCCCTGGTGAAGGGGGATGACGAGAAGAAGAGCGGGACAAGCCGGATCTGGAGAGAGATCAGGGACATGCTTGACCGGGACTATCCGGAGTGCGCGCTTGTTTCAGAGTGGAGCAATCCATCCCTTTCCCTGAGAGCCGGGTTCCATGCGGATTTCCTCCTGAACGAACCCCATTCTCCCTATTCCACGCTGGTCAGGGATTATCAGAACCATGCGGGACGGATCATCTTTTCAGATCCTTGCTTTACCGGGGAGGATCCGGAGGCGAAGGCGTGTTACGAGGATCACAGCTTTTTCAAAATGGATGCCGGCGGTGATATTTCCCGTTTTATGGATGAATATCTGAAGCTTTATGAAGATACGAAGGATATCGGCTATATCAGCCTGATCACATGCAACCATGATACGGTCCGTCCTTCTTTCCATCTCAGTGAGCGGGAGCTGAAGCTGTTCTATGCATTCCTGTTTACCATGCCGGGCGTGCCATTCCTCTACTACGGGGATGAGATCGGACAGCGTTACCTGAGCCTGCCGACCAAAGAGGGCGGTTATTTCCGCACCGGGGCGAGATCACCCATGCAGTGGAACAGAGGGAAGAACCTTGGTTTTTCAGATGCTGACAGTGACAGGATCTACCTGCCGGTGGATGCTTCTTCGGATGCGCCGGTCGTGAGCGAGATGGTGGGAGTCGAAGATTCTTTGCTTGAGACAGTCCGCTCGATCCTCAGGCTGCGCCATAGCCAGTCCGACCTCCAGAGCGAGCCGAATCTTCAGATCGTGTATATGGAACCGGGAAAGCTGCCCTTCGTGTACAGGCGTGGGGAACGGATCATGGCAGTGAATCCATCTTCCGGAAAGGCTTTTGCTCCGGTGAAAGAACAGGACAGAGATCCTGTCTGGAAAATCGGTGAAGGAAGCCTGAAGGATCAGCTCCTGACATTGGATCCGCAATCATTTGTTGTATTTTAAGTTCTTTTTAAATTGATTGTGTACAGGTACCTGTTCAGAATCTGTTTTGAGCAGGTACCTGTACAGATTCTGATCAATCATGATAACAATTCATCCTGAATGGTTTTCTGGTATCTATGCATGGGGAATGCTGAAATGGTAAAAAAGATCCGTATCAAATATCATTCCGATCAGATTGACAGGCTGGCCTATATCGGCGGAAAGAGTGACTGGATCGATCTGCGCTCTGCAGAGGAAGTCAGCCTGAAGCAGGGCCAGTTTTGCCTGATCGACCTGGGTGTGTCCGTGCAGCTTCCTGCCGGGTATGAGATGATCATCGCTGCCCGCAGCTCTGCCTTTCGGAATTATGGCTTGATCCAGGCCAATGGGATCGGCATTGTGGATGAATCCTACTGCGGTGATGAGGATCACCTGAGATGGCCATGCTACGCAACAAGGGATACCGTGGTCCATGTCAATGACAGGATCTGCCAGTTCCGGATCCTGGAGCATCAGCCTCAGATTGTGTTTGAGGAGGTTGATACCCTGGGGAATCAGGCCCGCGGGGGATTTGGATCCACAGGGCTTTCCTGACACAGCTGATTGGAATGGGTGAACCATCATATGAACCGGGTTAATTATCAAAAGGAGCTGGATCTGATCCTGGATGAGCTCAGGACAGAAAAAACCGTGCCAAGACTGCTGCTGCACAGTTGCTGCGCGCCCTGTTCCAGCTATGTGCTTGAGTATCTTTCAGACTATTTTGAGATCATGGTTTTTTTCTTCAATCCGAACATAGCCCCTGAAGCGGAGTACCGCCACAGGGAGGAAGAGCTTCAGCGGCTGATCAGTGAGATGCGTCCAGCTCATCCGATCTCCTTTCTCAGGGGAGAATATGAACCCCGCAGGTTTTATGAGACGGTCCGGGGGCTGGAAGAGATCCCGGAGGGAGGGGAAAGGTGTTTTGCCTGTTACCGTCTTCGGATGGAAGAGGCGGCAAGGCTTGCCGCGGAAGGCGGATACGATTATTTTACGACGACGCTCTCCATCAGCCCTCTGAAAAGGGCGGACAAGATCAATGAGATCGGCCGGGAGCTGGAAGGGATCTACAAGGTAAAGCATCTTCCTTCGGACTTCAAGAAAAGAGGGGGCTATCAAAGATCCATTGTCCTTTCAAGGGAGCATCACCTTTACCGCCAGGATTTCTGCGGATGTGTGTTCTCCAGGGCGGAGCGGGAAAGGCAGAAGCAGGAGGCATGCGCAGCCGAAACTACCTGACCGCGTCAGCCGGCGCTGCGTGCCAGTGAGACGGATGGCGGAAACAGGGAATCGGATGGCGAAACAGTGGGAAGGTCGTTGCAACAGTAAGACGGACGGCGCAGACAGTGAGTTGGACGTTGGATGGCTGAAACAGTAAGATGGACGGCGGCAACTGGAATATGGGCAGAGGCATCCGGAAGAAAGAACATAGATTGACAGGAGGCATTGGAAATGGCTCAGCTTTGGGGCGGAAGATTTACGAAGGAAACAGATGCGCTGGTAAAGGAATTCAATGATTCCCTGCCATTCGACAGAAGGCTGTTTGAGCAGGATATCCGTGGAAGCGTGGCGCACGCGGCCATGCTTGGCAGGCAGGGGATCCTCAGTGATGAGGAGACAAGCCGGATCATTGAAGGGCTTGGGACGATCAAGGCGGACCTGGAAAGCGGAAGGCTTGATTTCTCTGATGCGTATGAAGACATCCACAGCTTTGTGGAGGCGCAGCTGATCAGTCGGATCGGGGACGCAGGGAA
>CAMJIC010000049.1 GCA_946405675.1 uncultured Clostridia bacterium | reverse complement strand
ATAGCCTGCCCGGCCGTTCAGTGAACAGCAACCTGGCCAGAGTGTGACTTGTAACCGTACCTGTAACGCGGCAGCAGAATCGCCGAATCATCGGTTGATTTTTAAAAGTCTGTTCGCTATAATACATGCGTGAAAAAAGGCAGCGGAAAACAGGCTTTTTTTCGTGACTGCATCAATGGCGTGATGATTCATTATATTTTCAAGGAAAGAGGTTAGAATCAATGGCAAACATCGATCTGGGCCAGTATGGCATCAACGACGTCAAGGAAATTGTCTACAACCCATCTTATGAGTTCCTTTATGAGGAAGAGATGAAGCCGGAGCTTACCGGATATGACAAGGGCCAGCTCACCGAGCTTGGCGCGGTCAATGTTATGACCGGCATCTACACCGGACGTTCCCCCAAAGACAAGTATATCGTGATGGATGAGAACTCCAAGGATACTGTCTGGTGGACCACCGATGAGTACAAGAACGACAACCATCCGATGAGCGAGGAGACCTGGGCGGTTGTCAAGGATCTTGCCATTAAGCAGCTGTGCGGCAAGAGGCTGTTTGTCGTCGATGCGTTCTGCGGTGCCAACAAGGATACGCGTATGGCGATCCGCTTCATCATGGAAGTCGCATGGCAGGCACATTTCGTCAAGAACATGTTCATCCAGCCGACAGAGGAAGAGCTTGCTGACTTCAAGCCGGACTTCGTCGTCTACAACGCTTCCAAGGCGAAGGTTGAGAACTACAAGGAACTCGGCCTGAATTCCGAGACCTGCGCAGCGTTCAACATCACCAGCCGTGAGCAGGTCATCCTGAACACCTGGTACGGCGGCGAGATGAAGAAGGGTATGTTCTCCATGATGAACTACTATCTGCCGCTGAAGGGCATCGCTTCCATGCATTGCTCTGCGAACACCAATATGGAAGGCAAGAACACCGCTATCTTCTTCGGACTTTCCGGAACCGGCAAGACCACCCTTTCCACAGACCCGAAGAGACTGCTGATCGGTGATGACGAGCACGGCTGGGACGACAACGGCGTCTTCAACTTCGAGGGCGGCTGCTATGCGAAGGTCATCAACCTGGATAAGGATTCCGAGCCGGATATCTACAACGCGATCAAGAGGGATGCCCTTCTCGAGAACGTTACCGTAGACGCGGAAGGCAAGATCGATTTCGCTGACAAGTCTGTCACGGAGAATACCCGTGTTTCCTATCCGATCGAGCACATCGAGAAGATTGCGAAGAATGTGAACAAGATCTCCTCCGGCCCGGCAGCTGACAATGTCATCTTCCTGTCCGCGGATGCGTTTGGCGTACTGCCGCCGGTTTCCATCCTGACTCCGGAGCAGACCCAGTACTACTTCCTGAGCGGATTCACGGCAAAGCTGGCAGGGACCGAGCGCGGCATCACGGAGCCGACCCCGACCTTCTCGGCTTGCTTCGGCCAGGCGTTCCTGGAGCTGCATCCGACCAAGTACGCCGAGGAGCTGGTGAAGCGCATGGAGAAGAGCGGCGCCAAGGCCTACCTGGTCAACACCGGCTGGAACGGCACCGGCAAGCGTATCTCCATCAAGGATACCCGCGGCATCATCGACGCGATCCTGAATGGCGATGTGCTGAAGGCTCCGACCAAGAAGATCCCGTACTTTGATTTTGAGGTTCCGACCGAGCTTCCGGGTGTTGATCCGGCGATCCTTGACCCGCGTGACACCTATGAGAATGCGGCTCAGTGGGATGAGAAGGCGAAGGATCTGGCAGGCCGCTTCATCAAGAACTTTGTGAAGTACGAAGGTAATGAAGCAGGCAAGGCGCTTGTCGCTGCCGGCCCGAAGCTTTGATTCAAAGCCAGGCAGCCTTTTCGCGATGATTTGACCCAAAGTCAGGCAGCCTTTTCGCGATGATTTGACCCAAAGTCAGGCAGCTTTTTCGCGATGATTTGATCCAAAGCCAGGCAGTCCTTTCGGCAGGTCAGACAGTTTTGCGCATGGTATGCCGTGGTCTGGCTGCCGGACTTAACATGAACAAGAAGAAGTACCAGGGATAGGCCGGTGTATGGCCGGGCGGCTCCTGGTCTGTATCAGATGGGGAGGCTGACTTGAGCGTCAGCCTCCCTATTGCAAAGGTATGTCCCCGCATCAGGCGGAGACGATCTTATATTCTAAATGGGAGTGGAGAATGAACCAGGCATGGGTATGCAGAACCTGAATCAGGATATTGATATGCTTCAGCCAAGGGACAGTGTAGCCGGCTATTCCGTCTGTCCGGGGCTGTACGAGCAAAACGGCGCGCAGGCTCTGGGATACGGAGGGGCTGTCAGCTTTACGCTGCATTCCAACGGAGCCAGGGCGATTGAGCTTCTGCTCTTTCATAAGACACAGAAGGAGCCGTACGCGGTGATCCCCTTCCCCCATACATACCGGATCGGGGATGTGTGGTCGATGGTGGTGTTCGGGCTGGACATTACCCAGTTTGAGTACGCATACCGCGTGGACGGCCCCTGGGATCCGCAAAAGGGGCTTTTATTTGACAAAAAGCATGTGCTCCTGGACATCTACGCGAAGGCCGTCACCGGACAGAAGGTCTGGGGGCAGCGGCAGGCGGAGGAAGGGGCGTACCATGCCCGGGTCGTGCGCCATGCGAATGACTGGGGCGACCACGCCTATCAGCGGCTGAAGATGGAGGATCTGATCATCTATGAGCTGCATGTCAGGGGCTTTACCATGGGTGCAAATGCAGGCGTGGCGTGCCCAGGCACTTTTGAAGGGATCCGGGAGAAGATCCCGTACCTGAAATGGCTGGGTGTAACTGCGGTGGAGATGATGCCCATCTTTGAATTTGACGAGATGCAGGATCTGAGAAACCATGAGGGGAAGCGTCTCATGGATTACTGGGGCTATAACACAGTCAGTTATTTCGCACCCAATGCCAAGTACACGGCCCGTGAGGAATATAACCGGGAGGGGAGCGAGCTGCGCGACCTGATCTGCAGCCTCCATGAGGCGGGGATCATGGTGATCCTGGATGTCGTGTTCAACCATACGGCAGAGGGAAATGAACATGGTTCCTTTATCAGCTTCAAGGGCTTTGACAACAATATCTATTACATGCTGACGCCGGAGGGAGACTATTACAATTTCTCCGGCTGCGGGAATACGGTCAACTGCAATCATCCGGTCGTGCAGGAGATGATCGTTGAATGTCTGCATTACTGGACAGTCAACTATCACATAGACGGATTTCGATTTGACCTTGCCAGCATTCTGGGGAGAAATGAAGATGGTTCGCCTATGGCCAATCCGCCCCTGCTCCAGCGTCTGGCCCGGGATCCGCTCCTGGCGGACGTCAGGCTCATCGCGGAGGCGTGGGACGCGGGCGGCCTGTACCAGGTCGGCAGCTTTCCCGCATGGAACCGCTGGGCGGAATGGAACGGGAAATACAGAGATGACATGCGGTCATTTCTGAAGGGGGAGTACTGGCTCGCGCCGGAAGCGGCCAGGCGCATGCTCGGCTCGCCGGATCTGTATTCGAAGGAATCCCCGGAGCAGGGGCGCAGCCCCCATGGCTATCTTGGATATAATTCATCGGTGAATTTCCTGACCTGCCATGACGGATTCACGCTTTACGATCTGTATACCTACAGTTATAAGCACAATGAGGTGAACGGCTGGAACAATACGGACGGGACGGATGACAACCGAAGCTGGAACTGCGGGTGTGAGGGACCGAGCCTGGACCCGCAGGTTGAGGGGCTGAGGATCCGCATGATGAAAAACGCGATGGCGGTCCTGATGATGAGCCGCGGCACGCCGATGTTTCTGGCCGGGGATGAGTTCGCCAATACGCAGTTCGGGAACAATAACGGCTATTGCCAGGACAATGAGATCAGCTGGCTGAACTGGAATTACTGTGATCGGAACCGTTCCATGCTGGAATTCACCAGAGATATGATCACGTTCCGGAAGCAGCATGAGTGTATCCGGCGGGACCTGAGAACCGCACGGTGCGGCTTTCCGAATATGTCCGTGCATGCGGGAACCCCGTGGAACGCATTGGTCACCAAGGAAACGAAAGCGTTCTATGTAGTGTATGCCGGGTATGATGAGGACAAGCGTGACGATGATATTGTGTGCGTGGCTCTGAATGTGTTCTGGGAGCCGGTGGAGATCACGCTGCCCGACCTTCCGGACGGGCGCAGCTGGCATCTGTTCCTCTCGACGGGCGGGGAGGAGCGGGGAATGGCATGGAAGAAGCTTTCCATGCGGCCCCGGTCGGTCGCTGTCCTGACGGTGGAGCGGTATTGACTCAGGAGAGAACTCCGCCCGCACAGTACAATCATCGTAACTGTTCCGGACAGGTTCTGGACAGTTGTAAATCACACCAATCATCGTTCACAGGGAATCGTGAGGGAACAGCCATATTGATGGCAGGCTTTCGGAAAAGAAGGGGAATGATCCGGCACCGGATCAGGGGGAGAAAGTCAGAGGGGAGAAAGAATGAAGAAGAAAAAGAGACTGGTAAGGCAGCTGGGGAATTTTTTTGTGGTCTTTGCGCTGGGAACGATCCTGGTCAGCGGCATTACGACCTACGTGAACAGGACACAGTCATATCACAGGGAATGTGTCACCCGGCTTGAGCAGCTCACGGCCTACCTTTCCGGGCAGATCCAGAGGGATGCCACATTCCCGGATCTGATCGCGTATTTCAAGGAGCATAAGGATCTGGTGCAGATTCCGCGTGATTTCGAAAAGGATCTCCCTCTGGCGCAGGAGAGGTTTGAGAACTACATTACGGAACATGGCGGCAAGGTGTCCGGCGGATCCAGCCTGAAGTTTGATGACCTGGATGACGAGGCGAAGCGGCTGTACGTCATTTACCGGATGGAATACTGGTTCAATGTCTTCTTTTCGGCGGCGGAAGATTTCCAGCTCAGTTATGTGTACTTCATTTTCCCGGTGGAGGGCGCGGATCATACGATGAATTATATGTTTGATCCTGTGCTGGAGACTGTGACGACGGATGACGGGGCCGAGATCCTTGACCTGGGGATCGAGGTCTATGAGGATCCTGCCCAGCATAAATATATGTGGGAGGCATGGGAAAACGGGAAGGCGCCGGATGGCTTTGACCAGCTGGACAATGAGTTCGGCCATGTCTATACTTATTGCGCGCCGGTGAGCTTCGACGGAGAGAAAGCGGGTCTGGTCTGCGCGGAGATCAGCGTGGAAAATGTCAGGGGAGAGATTGTGCAGTCCGTAATGCGGCAGGTGATCCTCCTTCTGATCGTGCTGGCGCTTGCCACCATTGCCTTGTTTTACCTGCTTCGCATCAAGGTGTTTGACCGGATCCTGCATCTGGAAAAAAACGTCGAAAGCTATACAGAGAATAAGGATCCTGAGATTACCGCGCAGATTGTTGCGCAGAAGGGTGCCGATGACGAGATCGGTTCTCTGGCGGACCGCTTTTCCGGCATGATCACAGAGCTGAATGACTATATGATCAACCTGGAGAAGGTAACGGCGGAAAAGCAGAGGATCGGCGCGGAGCTGAATGTGGCAACCAAGATCCAGGCCGATATGCTACCGCGCATTTTCCCGCAGTATCCGTACACGGCGGAATATGAGCTGTACGCTACGATGTCCCCGGCCAAGGAGGTCGGCGGCGACTTTTATGATTTCTTCCAGGTGGATGACACGCATCTGGCCATGGTCATGGCGGATGTTTCCGGGAAGGGCGTCCCGGCCGCGCTGTTCATGGTGATTGCGAAGACGTTGATCCAGAACCGTGTCCGCATGGGAGGAGAGCCGGGAGAGGACATCAGGGATGTCAACGATCAGCTTTGCGTTGGAAATGAATCCAACCTGTTTGTCACGGTCTGGCTGGCGGTCCTGAACCTGAAGACGGGACAGGTGCTCGAGATCAATGCCGGCCATGAGCATCCGGCGATCCGCAGGAAGGACGGGCAGTATGAGCTGCATCGCACCAAGCATTCCCCGGCGCTTGCCATTATGGAAGGTATGTTCTTCCGGCAGACGGAGTTCTGGCTGGAGCCCGGGGACAGCGTATTTGTCTACACGGACGGCGTGACGGAAGCGACGAATGCTTCGAATGAGCTGTTTGGCGAGGAACGGCTTCTGGAGGCATTAAACGCGAATGCAGAAAAGGCGCCGGATGCGCTTCTTCCGGCAGTGAGGGAAGCGATCGATGCCTTTGTGCAGGATGCGCCGCAGTTCGATGACATCACAATGATGAGCCTGCGTTATCATGGCTGGAGCAAGAAGGATGAGACGGATATCGCGGAAAAGCTTGTCCCCCGGGACGCAGGACGGCTGTGAGTGTCCAGGCGGAGCGCGGACAAGGTGGTTTTCAGAACGAAGTTTGCGGAAAGGGGCGAAGCTTCTGAGATGATGGGGATACTGGAGGCAATGGCCGGTGAGTGCTGCAGCAGGAATCAGACCCTGCGCCGGTACCGGAGCATGAGCGGAAAAACATTGTCGGATTTCATCCGCCAGGGCGAGGAGCTGGTGCGCCGGAACCGGGAGGTGGAGCCTTTGGCCGATCCTGCGGAGCTGGAAAACCTGGTACATGAGCAGGCTGCAAGGCTTGAGGGTGAGTCTGCGGCGGAGGGCGTGGTCAGGGCGGTCCGCTCAGGCGCGGTCTGCACGGCGGATCATCACGGAGGCTTGTATTTTGCCCAGGCCTTCCAGGGGGATATCCTGTTTTCCCTGCTTTTGGAACGGCTTGGCTTCGGTGAGCCGACGGTGCCGATCCTGTGCGCGGGGCAGGTGGAGCTGGAAAATGCTTCCTATGCCCGTGGGATCTGCGCATCCATGATTCCGGACGCGAAGCAGTATTTTCCGATCTTTCCGGCAAAGGATTCCGTGCAGCTTGCCTCGTATGCGGAACCTATCAACACACAGATGCTGGCACGGTTCCGCCATCGGTTTCTGGAAAATGAAGATGCCGCAGGAAATGAAGCGCTTCGGGAGGCTCTGGATGGGATCCTGAAGGCGGCTTATGAGAGGGAAGAGGTTCTTTCTCTTCCGCGCTTCAGCGATCAGGTGACCCGGATCGGCGCGGCCCTGACCGGGAAGCTGTTTGCCGGAGAGGGAAAAACCTTCATTTACCTGGAGATGGAATCCCTTCTGACGCCGCTTCTGGAAAAGGAACTGGCAGATCCATGCTCCTTGCCGGCCAGGCTTTTATGGTCGGATACACTGAGGCAGAATCTGCTTCAGGAACGTCTTGAGGATGGAGTGACCGTGGCGGAAGCTTTGTTCTGGGGGGCAGATGAAAAAGGACGCAAGTTCCACCTGACGCTGACGCCGGATGGCTGGCTGGAGGGCAAGGACTGGCGCAGGCAAATCGTGCGTTATCCGGCGGATCCTGCTTCCCTGGAAGCGCTTCTGGCCGAAAGGAAGATTTTCCCGGGCGTCTTTCTGATGGTTCTGATCTCCTTCTTTGAGCGCTCTCTGACATGGCTTGGCGGGATGTTCCAGAGTTCCTATCTTCCCGGGTACCAGCGGGCACTGGTCTCGCTCCTGGAAAGGGGCGGCCTTGCGCGGGAGGCAAGGACCATTGGAGCCTATGACTGCTCCGGTTACATCAGCGGGCCGGTGTTTGGCCTTTACAGGGGAAATGGATTCGCTGCGCCCGCAGCTCCTGTGGAGGCTTTTCCGAACAGGCTGGAGCTTGCGCGGATCCGGGAGCTTGCGGAAAAAACAGATCTGTGGGACGCGCATCTGATGGGGCTTGCGGATATTTATTTTGATCTGATCGGGCGAAAGGATAGAAAGGAAGACTGGTACGCGGTCATCGGCAGGGAGCTTTATGACCGGTATCCGGATCATAGACTGACAGGATATGAATCATAAAATGGCCTGGGCTGAGGTGAATACCGGCGCTGTCTTGCATAATCTGTCCCTGGTCAGGAAACAGATCGGGGGACATGCAAAGATCTGCGCTGTTCTGAAGGGAGATGCCTATGGGCATGGCATGGTGCCCATGGCGCGCCTGCTGGTATCGGAAGGCGTGGCAGACATGATCGCAGTCGGCAAGACGGAAGAGCTTGTGGTGATGTCGGAAGAGCTTACGGCGATGCCGGGAGCGTCTGCGGCAATATCGGAAGAAGATTCGGCAGGCCGGACGGAGATTCTTCTTCTGGGGGAGGCGGATGCCCGGGAAGTGGAGAACCTGCTCCGGGAGGGGCGGATCAATCCGGACCGTGCTATCTTTTCGATCTTCAGCCTGCGGCAGTTTGAAGAATTCCGGGAGCTGGGCGAAAGGCTTGGGGTGCGGCTTCGTCTGCATGTGCGGATCGATGAATGGGATTCCGGAATGGGAATCGGCTATGAGGAATTCCTCGGGAACGAAGCGGTGTTTTTTTCTTCCGGATCTGTGGAGGTATGCGGGCTGTATGCACACCTGTATTCCTCCTATTTTGCTGACCATGAAAAAACGAAGGAAGACCTGGAGGGCTTTGACGCGTTTGTCAGGAGGATCCGACCGGAGCACAGGGTGAAGCTGACGGTTCATGTGATGAATTCCGCGCTGATCTTCCGGTTTCCGCAGTATGCATATGACATGGCACGCGCAGGAGCCGCCATTTATGGACTGCCCTGCGGGGACGGGGGGCGGCTGCGCGGTGCCCTCCGGATTATGGCCCGTGTCTTTTACGTCCGGGAGGTGCCGCTGACGGTTCCCCTTTCCTATCATCCGGCAGGGGAATTCTCCGCAGCCGCACAGCCGTCAGGCAGTGAGCCGGAGCGCACGCAGTTTCAGGACAGTGAGCCGGAGCGTATGCAGTCTCAGGACAGTGAGCCGGGGCGCATGCAGTTTCAGGACGGTGAGCCGGAGCGCATGCAGTTTCAGGACGGTGAGCATGAGCGCATGCAGTTCCAGGACATTGAGCCGGGGCGCATACAGTCCGGGGACAGCCAGCCGGGGCAGACGCAGTCTCAGGACAGTGAGCTGGGGCGCATGCAGTTTCACGACAGTCAGCCGGAGCGCATGCCGCAGACAAGAAAGATCGCCCGCATGATGATCGGGTATGGGGACTGTCCGCTCCTGCTGACACAAAAGGATGTCAGGGTTGAGATCCGGGGAAGGAGCTATCCGCTGGCGGATGATGTCTGCATGGATAATCTCTGCGTGGATGTGACCGGGTCGGAGAACATCGTTCCGGGTGACATTGCGGTACTTTATGGCGGCCGGCATGTGACGGCGGATCAGATCATGGAACGAAACGGGATGCAGTATGTGCACAGTGACTGGCTGTGTATGACTTCCTGGAGATTGGAGAAGAGATACGTATGATGGGTGGTGTGTTGAGACGGCTTTTCGATCCGGCATCCGGGCCGCGAGTCTTGATGTGTCTTCCGGTTGCCGCAGCCTGCCTGTGCCTTTCCGGAAATGCCATGGCGGCCCAGACGGAAGAAGGTGAAGGCGGGAGAATCCGGCAGGAAGCTGCAGCTTCCGCTCATGCAGCGGCGGACGGGGAAGCGTTTCCGGCTTCGCCCCGCACCAGGGAGGATGGAGGAAAATACCGGGTCGCCCTGGTGGATTATGATGAATACCTTCCCTCCAGCCGGCAGTTTTATTATATTCTGGCCGGTCTTGAGGAAAATGGATGGATCAGTGAGGACAGCCTGCCCTTTTCCCTGCAGCAGGTAGAACAGGAGAACCTGCCCATCGATCAGATGTATGAAGCCCTGGTGGATGCCGATCTGGGCCCGTATCTGGAATTTGCCGAGGGAGCATTCCACTATCTGGCGTATGAGGACGAGGAAAAGGTCCGGGAGGATCTGACCAGCCGCGCCGGGGGAGATATTGACCTGATCATCACCTCGGGAACGAGTGCCGGCGTGTTCGTGAAAAACCTGAACCTGCCGGTTCCCATGACGGACTACTCCGCGACGGATCCGGTTGCCTCAGGCATCATCGATTCCGCGACGGAGGGGAGCGGGAATCCCTATGTGTGGGCGCAGGTGGAGCCATCCCTGCCCTTCCGCCAGCTGAAGTATTATTACTCGGTCTGCCCGTTCCAGAAGCTTGGCATCATTGTCTATGGAGACGAAACCATCTCAGGCGTGCCGGATATCGAGGCCTCTTCGGAAGAGATCGGGTTTGAGCTGGTCAAATACAACATCGAGGAATGTAAAAGAGAGACGGCCCAGGAGCTGGAAGCTTACTACGAGATGGTGGAGGAGAAGATCGCCCGGATCGCGGAAGAAGGCATCGATGCATTTTTCCTGACCGTAGACCTGATCAATGACACATCCAGGCTGGCATCCCTTCTTACGCCCCTCTATGACAGGAACATTCCCGTGTATCTGATGGATGACGTGTCCTACGTGCAGCACGGCGCGCTGATGCTGATCTCGGCAAATGACATGGAGAACGTCGGCAGGTTTGTGGCTGATACCATTGCGAAAATCTTTAACGGCGCCCAGGCGGGGAGCCTTCCCTGCGTGTATACCAGCGCTCCCAGCATCTATGTCAACTATGATATCGCTAACAGGATCCACTATCCGCTGACGTTTGAATTTCTGACGGTCTGTGACGCGATCTTTACGGAGGAAGGCGGGAATGAAGACGGATAAAAAGCAGAATCTGATTTATTTCCTTACACTGACCCTGGTGGCGGCTTTCGGCACTTTTTTTGTAGCGGTCATGGGCTATCTGAACTATCGTACAACGGCGATCGAGCTGGAGGAGCGGGTCATTTCCAGGCTCCAGAAGGAAACGGTATCAGAGCTGGAGACGGCGATCGGTTTCGGAAAGAGCTTCGAAAACTACTACGGAATGGAGGAGGTTTTTGCTTCCTTTGACAGGCAGTACGCAGGGTTGGAATCCTTTGTGATCACGGCATCGGGCGACCTGCTCTACACGGAGGCGGCAGATCAGGAGCCGGATGCCAGGATCGCGGAGTTTCTTGCTTCAAGAGCGTTTCAGAAAGCAGGAAAGAATCTGGCGGACCAGGAGGCGGTTCCGGTTGTATCGGAAGGTGTGAAGGTGCTGTTTACCCCCATCCACCAGGATGGGGAGGTCATAGGCTTTTTTGGAAGCCTCTATACGAATGCGGTCTTTGAGGCGGGCTTTTCGGATATCAGAATTCAGATCTTTATCGCGAGTGTTTTGCTGGTACTGGCGGAGGCTTTGGGGCTGGCGGTCTATGTTTTCCGGATCAGACAATGGATGGCCTCATGGGGATCCTCCCAGAAGGGGCCAAGCCGCGGGGACAAGTATCAGTCTGCCGTGATCATGGCGGCGGGCATTCTTGTTCTGTCATTTACCATGCTCATCATGTGCCGGTCCGATTATCTACGCAGGACGCAGGAATCTGTCCGGGTGTCCCTCAGGAACCTGGAACAGAAGATCCAGCAGGTCAAAGACCAGGGCGTGAACCTGCGGGAAGTGGACGGCCTCAGGGATTATATTGAAGAACGCGTCAGCTCTTTGGATGAGCTGCATCTGGTGCGGATTACCGAACACATTTCCGAGGTGAAACGGACGGATGAGGATTCTGCGCTGATCACGTTTGTGTTTGACACGGAGAATGAGCGCGACGGGTATATGTACCTGGAAGCGGAGATTTCGGACCAGACCATTGAGAAGAGGATGCGGAATCTCGTCCTCATCCTGCTGTCTTCCATGATCATCCTGCTGATCTTTGTATTTGAAATGAACCCGCTGGTACAGCTGATCACCGGGAATTTCTTTGGCCCTGCCGGGCAAAAACATGTCAGGAAAGAGCACGCGGGCTTTTCCGAGCGGCAGGTCAGCCTTGCTTTGCGCTTTACCGGTTTTCTGTGTTCCACTGCGGAGTATATGTGCGTTCCTTATGCGGCCATGATGATCCGCGACAGCCAGGATACGCTGTTCGGGCTGTCCGTCGGAATGACGGCCGCCCTGCCTCTGACCATTGAAGGCCTGACACAGATGATTGGCATGCTCCTTCTGCCCCGGTTTGTGAAAAAATATGATGTGAAGCCGGTTCTGGTTATCTCTACGGCAGTGATGGTGATTGCCAACCTTGCCGCCTTCCGGGCGGAGGGAGCGGCAGCGGTCATTGTGCTGTGCAGGGCATTGGCGGGATTGGCCTATGCCGGAATGAAGCAGGCTTCGAATTACCTGATCACAAGAGGGTATGAGACGGAGCAGGGAAGAAGCGCGAACATTTCCCAGGACAATGCGGGGCTTCTGGCGGGAGCAACCTGCGGCGCCGGCCTTGGCGCGATCCTTTCCTCCAGCATCGGCTATTCCGAAACATTCCTGCTTTCGGCAGTGTTCTTCCTCGTTTACCTGGCCGTGATCTATTTCCTGCCGCCATGGAAGCAGCTGGCCGGGAGATCTTTGGAGGAGGAAAACCGGCGGCCGGTCAGCGTGCGCGCCGTCGCCAGGCTGCTGTTTTCCCGGGAAATGCTCTTTTTCATTCTCGTGACGGGAATTCCGCTTAATATCGGCGTGATGCTCTGCGTGACGCTGATCCCCGCGATCTGTCAGGCAAACGGGATCTCCTCGGTGATGCTCAGCTATTGCTATATCGCAAATGGCCTTGCGGGCATTTATCTGGGGCCGGCTCTGGTTACAAGAGCCAAGGCACGCCTGGGCATTCCGGCATCCATTGCCCTGGCCTTTGCCCTGACATCCCTTGGCATTTTTGTCCTCTGGATCCCTCCGGTGATGATCATGATCGTGATCAGCAGCACCCTGCTTGGGTTCCTGGACGGTTTCGGTACGCCCATGACCACTGACAGCTTCTTAAGCCTGAGAGTCGTGCGGGAAACTGTGGATGAATCCACTGCGCTGATCTTCTCCGTGGTGCTGTCCTACGTGCTCCTGACGGTTGCGCCGATGGTCGCCGAGCTGCTTCTTCTGCCGGGGAAGGGCGCGTTTTCCCCGATGCTGCTGGGAGCCGTCCTGTATGCCGCGGCTGCCGTTCTGGTATTCCTGAACGGACTGGGACGTGCAAGGAATAGATAATAAATGTTGTATTTTTTTAACCAGGAGCCTGGGAGCCATCCGTGAGAATGCAATAAAGATCAATTGATTGATATGGGTTTGAAAAGAATCCCGGAGATGATTTGGTTATACTCTTTATCAGTGAAACAAATATGCAAGCCATACCCCTGACCACATAACAGTGGCTGGGCGGCGGAGTGCATTCCGCCATGGCGCATAAGGGAGATCAGATTGTAACTGTTCAGAAAAGGTTCTGAACAGTTACATCAGACTTTGATGAAAGAGGAGGATGGTAACATGGGCAAGAAGCTTCCGGTTGGAATCCAGGTTTACGGGCTGAGAGATCTTCTGGAGAATACTCCGGAGAATTTCAAGAACGTGATGCAGAAGGTGAAGGAGCTGGGATATGACGGCGTGGAGCTGGCAG
>CAMJIC010000048.1 GCA_946405675.1 uncultured Clostridia bacterium | reverse complement strand
ATGAACGTTTGTCCTGCGTCATATGTACAAGTTATTTCTGAACAGCTCCTAAGGTTAGATCCAGTCACGAATTCATCTATATGCATATTGCTGTCATAGCTATGATCGTGACAGGTTCTTTTATTGTTTTCTGATCCTTAGGATCATCGTAAATCGTAACTGTTCAGAACCTGTTCTGAACAGTTGCGCATCGGGCGATGCTTCGCATCCTGAATCGCCCGATGCCACTTCATTTACACTTTCATACGCCCTCAGCAGCAAGTGCTTCGGGCTGTCCTGAACAGTTACCGTAAATCTTCACTCAGGTCCAGATCCAGGGCCGGGTCAAACGCGCCGGTCAGGATCTGCTGGAATTCACCTGTAATGTCCACATCATGAGGCGTCAGCACGAAAATATAATTGCTTATCTTGTCAAGCCTGCCTCTGCTCGCGCAGCATGCACCGGATGCAAAATCAAAGATCCTCTGTGACACATCCAAATCCAGACCCTCCAGGTTCAGGATCACAACGCAGTGTACGATCAGCATCTGCGCAATCTGGAGCGCGTCCTCCATGGATTTCGGCCTGATCACGCATACAGAGAAATTATTACTGCCTGAATCTTCATCCGCCGCTGCGGCCCCTCTTCTCGGCCGGAAGGCGGATACCTTCGGCGAAGGAGCGGAAGGCTGCTGCGCAGTTCCCAAACTGCTTCTGGAACGTCTTGGCTGCCGGAGGGAACGTGAGGGCCTCTTCAGCGGCTGCGCATCCTCTTCAAAGATCGGTTCATCCTCTTCTTCTCTTGCCAGAAAACGTCTTGCAGGACGGGAATCATCAAGAGCATCTTCATCCTCATCAAGATATTCTTCGTCATCCAGATCGTCGTCATCATTCAGCTTGATTGAATTCAGAAATCTGTCAAATACACTCATAAACTGTAATTCCTCTCCCCCAGAATCCCTGTTCCTACACGGATCATGGTAGCGCCTTCCTCCACAGCAACCTCAAAATCTCCTGTCATACCCATGCTGAGATGGCGCATACGGATATTATCGATGTTTTCCCGGTCTATGTCAACTGCCAAATTCCTCAGGCTGCGAAAACATGCCCTGTTCTCTTCCGCATCCTCTACGAAAGGCGCAACCGTCATCAGGCCTTCAACCTGAAGATGTGAAAATGAGGACATTGCTCTGACAAAGTCCACCGCATCCTCCGGGGCGATCCCGCTTTTTGATGCTTCATGGGCCATGTTAACCTCTGCAAGGCATGGCATGACAACCTCCCGCCTGGCACATTCTTTTTCGATCTCCGCCGCAAGCTGCAAGGAACTGACAGAATGGATCATGGCTGCTCTTGAGACCACGTATTTCACCTTGTTGCGCTGAAGATTACCGATCATGTGCCAACGAAGATCCTTTGGAAGGACCTCATACTTGTCACGCAGCTCCTGCGGGCGGTTCTCGCCAAAGTCCCTCACGCCCAGGCTGATTACCTCCTGGATCATGGAGACCGGCTTTGTCTTGCTGACGACAATCAGCGTAACATCCTCCCTGCGTCTTCCGGAACGGGCACAGGCCGCACGAATCCTCTCTTCAACATGTTTCAGGTTTTCCTCTATGAAGCTCATTTTATCACCCCTTGATGATGTCGTCGTCCTTCACTTTCGATGCATCCAGAACGATCCTGTCATGTGCGGAAAGCCCGTACACAGAACCAGGCTCCACAATACAGAACTCCTCATTTTCATCAATGATAATGACCTGGCGGAATACCGCGTAGCCTTTATTGATATTATAAACCCCCTGGATCGTTCGGATCGATTCATCCGTGATCTGTACCTTCCGGGCGGTTCCTGGCATAACGACGTAATCTCCAGGCTCGAACAGCCCCGGATTGATCAGGTAACACCCTTTGTCCCTGTCATGGGAATAAACTGTCGCGGTTACATTGGAGGTAGACGAAGAACCATCTGCAAGGAAGGTTTCCCGGATCAGAAAAACCTCATCGGGGGTATCCTCATTGACACTTACATATTCATCCGGGATCTCAACGAAGGTCTTCTGCGTGATGGATGTAACCGGGATCTTCAGGCCCTTTGCCCTGTTCAGGATCAGTTCAATCTCCAGATACCGGTCTGTGACATACCTGACAAGGGAACTTTTCAAGGTAATCTTCCCATAGATCCCGTCTTTCCCCTCCACCATCTCAATCGGGGCGGAGAAGGTTTCATTGTCCTTCAGGAACCTTACGCGGATCGTTGAGATGTCTTCCAGATCCCTCCGGAGTGCGTCATTGACCGGAAAACACAGGCTCCAGGTATCATTTGTGATCAGCTTATAGATGGGATCTCCGGCATTCACTGAATTCTTCAGGCGCAGGCTGGTATTCTGGTAGGAACCGACATTAAAGCAGTCCCTGGTCAGATCTTCAGCTGTCAGCCCCTCCATCCCGTCGATGGAGTATGCGACAAAACCGGGGACAGGCGCAGTAAAGCTGCCCTGCACATATTCTCCAGCATCTTCATTGATCGAAGACTGCATGATCACGCCCTGCATATCCGATTGAAAGCTGTAGACCTCCGAGAACATATTCTCATTGAAATTGACGGCAAAGGTCGACATCTCGTTCTTCGCCTGGGAAATATCCTCGTCAGACAGCTGCGTGACGATCCTTCCTGAAGAAGCATCCGGGTCAGACGATGTACCGCCCACCGCGCAGATTAACATATCGGCATTGGCTTTGGAGCCTTCCCTGGCATAATACGTGATCCTGCCGGAGATGGTGCTCTTCTCGATCTGCTCTTCCTTCAAGGCAATCGCACTGTAACGATAATTCCCGGAAATGGTTCCTTCTACAACTTCATAACCGGCAATATGCTTCTGCGTCAGATAGAGAAGAAGCGTAATAATGATATAGACAAGAATCAGCCCGAACATCAATGTTCCTACATTGATGGACGTCGGCAGGTTCCTTATTTTATCAGACGGTCTTCTGAACGGACGCAGGTTGTTCCAAAAAGCCAAGAAATATCCCTCACCCCAAAAATGGATCGAGTAGGACGAATCCTACTCGACAAACACGGCAGATACCGCACTATAAATCCGTATCGATAGATCTGTGCAAGTTTACAGCTGAGCGACTACCATTGAATGGTATTCTTCCGGAAGCTGATCCTTTGTCAGGGAAATGCTGATGATAAAGTCTACGGAAAACTGAGTGCTGATCGATGAAAGCTGCTTCAGGACAGGAACCACGGCAGCAACGTCAACTTCATCGCTTTCCAGCTTTGCGATCTTCAGGAAGCTGTCCAGGTACACCTTCTCCAGATCATGATCCTGCGAAATGATGCCGCAGATGAAACCTATGAACTCGTCCGCGTCGGTGAGCGGGTAATGTGTTACATCAATCAGGCGGATCTTGTTGTTCAGTTCGAACATATGCTGAGTGTTTTTGTCGAGATAAACAACGTTCCCCGTTGCATCCTTCACTTCACGGTTCGCCTTCTCAAGAAGAACCTTTGTCTTTCCTTTTCCCTTTTCACCGATGATGAACTGTATCATAATAGATGCCCTCCTAATGAAGTGGTGGTGTTATCAGAACACCGGAACAGTATTAACCAAAATGATCTTTCAGGAAGGTTCTCTCCCTGAAAGAGAGATCTGCTGATGTCTTAAAAACAGTATAGCTTTTCATCCGCTAAATTACAACAGAATTCTAATCAGCTGTTTGGAACCAGGGACAAAACCTGATTCATCTCAGGATACAGCGTATCCTTGGAATCCGAGTGCAGGATAACGGAGATAAAAGGATTGCCGTAAAGATCCTTGCTGATCAGGGCCAGGCATGCGCCGGCATCTTCTGTCGTTCCGGTCTTTCCCCCATAGATGACGACGTTGGACGGCTTTGCCGCTTCTCCGGTCAGATAGTGGTCTGTGGTCTCCCAGGTCATGGCATAGGCGTCGCCGTCTGCATCCGTATACTCCGCATAATAATTCTTCCTCTGAATGATGTCCATAAACAGGTCATACTTCATGGCGGCGTTCAGCATCAGATAAATGTCATACGCGCAGGTATAGTGGCCGCTTGCGGTCAGCCCATGCGCATTCATGAAATGCGTATGCGTCGCGCCAAGGGAAAGGGCTGTCTGATTCATCATCTCGACAAAATGATCGATGCTTCCGCCGCCTACGTATTTTGCGATCATCTGGGCGGCATCGTTACCGGAAGCGATCAGCATGCCGTACATCAGCTGTTTCAGTGTCAGCCTGTCTCCCATGTGCAGCTCGCATACGGAAGAGCCTTCCTCGATATCGAATGCCGCGCCATCCACCGTGACCATATCATCCATGTTCGCATTACGCAGGGCAACAAGTGCTGTCATGATCTTCGTGATGGAAGCCGGTGACCTTTCCTCGAAAATATTCTTCGCATATACGACCTTCTCAGAGGTAATGTCGAACAGAGCGGCCTCAGCGGCGCTGATAAAGATTGCGTCTGCGTCCACGTCAGACTGGGTCACACAAAGCCCCCTGGCAAACGGCACTGCCTTCACCATGGAAACAGAGCCGTTATGGATTCCAAAGACTTTACTGTCTGCCTGATACGGCATCTGCAGCCCCCTATCATGGGATCTGAACACAAAATGCCAGACCCCGAAAAACAGCAGCGCTGCGATGCAGACCATCAGGATCGCTGCGAGAATCAGGTTTCTCTGTGCCCTGGCCTGCGCCTTCTCCCTGGCACGGATGCGGTTCCATTCCCTCTGAGTGTAATAATCCGGTTTTCGAATCTGTTGTCTTCCCATTTTTTTCGTAACACGTACGTAACTGTTCAGGACAGCCCGAAGCACTTGCTGCTGAGGGCGTATGAAAGTGTAAATTAAGTGGCATCGGGCGATTCAGGATGCGAAGCATCACCCGATGCGTAACTGTTCAGAACATGTTCTGAGCAGTTACACAGGTACTTCAGTTACGCCCCGGTCAGCGGGGCAGTCATAACCATAGGATCAATGATACATCACACGCCAGTCAAGATCGCCTCTGTCAAGCGCCTTCAAAAGCATCTCAGCGGATGCGATATTGGTCGCGAGCGGGACATTATGAAGGTCACACATGCGGATCACCTTCGACAGGTCAGTGACATCCCCCCTGATCGATGCCGTACTCTCAGGATCGCGGAAAAACAGTACAAGATCCATCTGGTTCTGTTCGACCATGGCGCTCATCTGCTGCTCCCCGCCCACATGCCCTTCCAGAAACTTATGGACCGGAAGGCCGGACGCTTCCTGGATCAGCCTGCCTGTGGTTCCGGTCGCGTAAAGGTCGTGGCCGGCCAGGATTCCTCTATAGGCAATGCAGCAGTTCTGCATCAGCTTTTTCTTCGCGTCATGCGCTATAAAACCGATCTTCATTGTGCGCGGTCACTCCTCTCTTTCTATTTCTATGTCTCTGAGCCGTTGCAAATCTGCTCAGAAAAGCTTTTCATTTCATCTGTCTTTTTCTCCGATTGTCCGAATCGCAATTCGATTATAGAGATTTTAAGAGGCATCACCCGGAAGCAAGATAGGTGGGGCGGAAACGTCTCCTGGCGGGATCCGTTTCCGTCTGGATCCTGCGCGGCTGGAGGCCAACATTCAATACAAGTCCGATCTGCATGCAGAATGTCACAAGTGATGTAACTCCATAGCTGACAAATGGGAGCGTGATTCCGGTGTTCGGCATCAGCCCGGTCGTAACACCTATATTCAGCGTACTCTGGAATAAGACAAGGGATCCGACTCCCATGCAGATCAGCATCCCGCACTTCTCTCTCGCCCGCAGACCGATTCTGACACAAAGGATGGCAATGATCAGTTCAAGCGTGACGATGGCAAGGCATCCTGCAAATCCGAGCTCTTCTCCCGCCACCGCAAATATGAAATCCGTCTGGGGCTCAGAGATAAAATTCCCGTTCTTGACGGAATTCACGGCATTATTGTTCAGGCCTTTCCCATAGAGCTGGCCGGAACCGATGGCAATGATGGAGTTCTGCTGCTGATAGGCCTCATCCGCGTACTCCATGGGCCGAAGCCAGGACATGATGCGGTCTCTCTGATAATCCGCGATCAGCTCCTGGTCAGGACTCAGGACAATACTCAGGAAGATTGCGGCACCCGGCACGGCAATCGCGAGCAGGGAAACAATGATCTTCCAGCTGAGCCCTGCCGTAAACAGTATAACACAAAATATCAAAGCTGTGACGATCGTTGTGGACAGATCCGGCTCTCTGTAGATCAGAAACAGCGGAACAGCCACGATGGCAATCGCCCCCAGAAGAACCTTGGGCGTATTCAGCTTCGCGTCATACTGCTGGAAATAGCCGGCAAAAAAAACGATCAACGCCATCTTCATCAGATCGGATGGCTGAAACTGTACGCCAATGTTGATCCATCTCGTGGCACCTCCTACATTGACGCCGATCAGAAGAACTGCGACAAGGAGCACGCAGCCAACCAGAAACAGGATCCACCTCATCCGCACAAAAACCGTATAGTCAAACAGTGATATTGCAAGCATGACTGCGACGCCGATGATCAGCCCGAATGTCTGCCGGGTCTGAGAGGACTGCTGTGCGCTTCCGATGACCATGATCCCGATCACCGACAGCGCGACCACTGCCGCCACCAGAGGAAAGCTGTAATTCCTGAGCTTGTATTGTCGAAACATCCCATTTCACTCCTTTGCTGACTGAAGGGATCTGCCATGAAATATCAGAATGCGGCAATTGATCCATACTATCTTTTGCGGCAATTGATCCGTACTGTTTTTTGGGGTCAATGATCCGTACTGTCCTCTTCTGCCTTGACCTGTAAACGTTGGAACAGATGGCTCCACATCTTTCCTGAGATACCGGACATTTTCAGATGCCCGTCTTCCACGAATGCTGCCTGCGGAGAGATGGTATAGCTGTCATCCATCGTTTTTTTCCGGATCCCGCTGATGCTTTTGTGCCCGCAGACCTCAAGATTCTGCGGCTTCAGCACCAGCGCGCCCGCAAAGCTGTGTTCGTCTGTTCCAAGCCCTGCACGCAGGGTTCCCAGGGCGCAGCCTGCCACAAAGATACTCCCGGCACAGCTGACCTGGGCAAGGGGCTCGACGTCACCAAGGATCAGGACGGACCGGTCGCTGAGCACCTTCTGTCCATTTTTAACCGTTCCGCACAGGACATCCGCATATCCGCCGTTTTCCGGCCCTGCGCTTTTCACGTCCGAGGATTTTGCACCTCCCTGCGTTGACAGATCCCTGGCGGACGCTTCAGGAGGCAGCTCCTTCAATACCTTCGTGATCGCTGTATATTGTGCGCGTTCCGCTTCCTCATCCCTCTCCAGGATGCAGATGATCTCAAGGGAACAGCTTTGCGTGATCGCCTGAACGATCGCAGACTGCTCCGCATCTGTCAGCGTTTTTCCGGAAAATTCCAGCGCCATCTGAGCGCCGCGGAAAAACCTGGCGCTCGAGACGAATTTTTTCCTGACATCTGTCAGGATCGTTTCAAATGTGCTGGACGGATCCATGACAAGTGTCAATGTATACTGTGTACTCTTCAGTTCGATTGATGAATATGACATATCAGTCTGTCCGGGTGTTCCCTGCCGTTACCTGGATTGCATGGCCTGGGATCAGCTCCTGCGTATCCTTCTGTTTAAAATAATAATTGACAACATCTCTGGCCAGAGCGGCCGTGTTGGCAGACGTGTAACCATAAGCGATCCTGCATGCGATGGCCATCTTCGGCGCGTCAGAGGGCGCATAGCCGACAAACAGAGCATGGTTTGGCTTGGTCACAACCTCCTGCGCCGTTCCGGTCTTTCCGGAAACGGGTACGCCGCCCTCCATATTATAATCACTGAAGGAATCATGGTTCAGGACGACCTCCCGCATTCCTGTATGGATCGCATTCCACAGCTCATCCGACAGCTTCAGCTCACTGTGAAGCACCGGCTCATTCTGCAGGACAGTATTTCCGTTGGAATCCGTGATCTTGTCGATCAGGGTCAGGTCGTAGCACTGGCCGGAATTCGCCAGCGTCATCACATACCGCGCAAGCTGGGATACCGTGTAGGCATTATCCGCCTGTCCCATCGCCCCGCGGACCGCGTCATAGGTCAGCATATGGGGAGAGGATTCCGGAACCTCGATTCCGGACCTGGAATCCAGGCCATACATGCCGGCATACTTTTTCAGGCTTTCCACGCCGATATCATCATCATATTCCCCATTGACAGACGCCAGCCTGAAACCGATTGTATTAAAGAAAAAGTTACAGGAATTCCTGATTCCGTCCGCAAGCGTCTCTGTGCCATGTGCGCCGGGAGAGATCCAGCATTTGACCGGCGGATCAACACCGTCAAATTCCCCTGTGCAGTAAAGCTGCTCCGTTACGCCAAGCACGCCCTCAGCAACTCCCGCTGTCGCGGCAATCGGCTTGAAGGTGGAGCCGGGGGCAAGAAGCTCCTGGGTCGCCCTGCTGTAGAACGGGCTGGAGAGGTCTGTCACCAGCTTGTTATAGTAAGCCGTGTCCATGTCGTTCACCAGCCGGTTGCTGTCATAGCTCGGATAGGTCACGCAGGCCTTCACGGTGCCATCCTCCGGGTCTGTGACAACAACCGCGCCGGAACATGGGTTAAGTGCCAGCTGGGCTGGCGTGATCTGAAGGTTGTAGATCTTGTCCCGGATAAAATCATACCCGCTCAGGGAGCCGTCAGAGAGCCTGTCATAGTCCGAGGTATTCATGTCCAGTACGCCCTGGTCAAACAGAAGCAGGCATACCTGCGCGCCATTGAGCTCATGGGCCATCAGCATGTAGCGGAATACCCTTTTACAGAAATTGGAATCGGACCCAAGATACTCGGCAATATAATCCGCAAGCGCCGAATAGACCTCAGTCGAGTCCATATATTCCATGTTCTCCGTGATCCCGTTCACATCGATCCAGTTATTGGCGATCGCGTAGGTCAGAAATTCCTGCAGGCTGATCTTCTCTTCCTCAGCCCATGCCTTGTAGGTCAGGTCTGACTTATCGATAGCCTCCTCATTGAGGATCCCCGTCTGGGGAAGCATGTTGTTGACAATATAGGACTGATACACCTTCATCTCATCCGAAAGATCCGAATAAGGCGTCGGATCGTCCCGCGTCAGCTGATCCTTGATCTCGGCGAAGATGGATGCCGCTTTCCCCTGGAACGCTGCGTATACATTCTTTTCATTTGCAGAGGCATCCGGGTCAGACAGGTGCTCTACACTGAGCACGTTGTTTTCAAACAGAGAATAATACACGTCATAAACCGGGATGAAAACCTCATCCGCCGACTGGATCCATTCCGTCTCGATGGATTCCGTATCCGCGATGTTTGCCCACAGGATTCCCGCGATATACTCCTCCAGAATATGGTAGCATGCCTTCTGAAGATCCGAATCCAATGTCAGGTACAGGGAATTTCCGGCCTGGGGCTGCGTAACGGAGGATACCTGAAGCTCTCTTCCAAGGTTGTCAACATAGAGCGTCTCAGAGCCCTTCTGACCCTGGAGCTCTGTCTCCATTTTCTTCTCAAGTCCGACCTTCCCGACGATGTCCGTGGAATCATAACTGGAATCCGCTTCCCTGAGCTCCTTCAGCTCTTCCGCGGATACCTGTCCCGTGTAGCCGATGATCGGGGCAAAATAGAGGGCGTCATTATAGACTCTCTTATCGTTCTCCGTCACATCGATGCCCTGAAGGGTGCCGGTATTCTCCAGAAGCTGGGATACCGTTTCATCTTTGACATCCCGTGCAATGAGGATGGAATTATATCTCTGGTACGCGTTGGCCTGGAGCGTGGATCTGAACTGGCACAGCTGCAGGACTTTTTCCGGCGGAAGCTCCCTGGGCATGTTCCAACGGGCAAGATCCTGGTCGGAATATTTCGGTGAATTGATCCCGTAGTATTGATCCGAGCACATGAGCGCGATCAGATCCGGCGCGGAGATATCCGCTTCCTCCGGTTTCAGCTCATCGATCGTCCTGTAGCCGAAAAAGTCCGCCTTGAACCTGGAAAGGTTAAATCCTTTCACGGTGTAGACATAGTTTCCATTCTCATCCAGGGAGACACGGAAATTGTGATAGGTGGAATCACCGTGAGACTCAATGATCCTGATTGCGGTATACAGGATCCCGTTCAGGGTCAGGTTTCGTGTCATGTTGTCCGTATAGCTGCCCTTATCCTCAAAGGTCACTTCATAGATCAGCTCATTGTAGGCAAGAAGGTTCCCGTTGCAGTCATAGATCTCGCCGCGGGTAGACTTCAGTACCCTCTTCTTCTCGATGGAAAGGGTGAAATCATTCTCGTAGGATTCCCCGTTCAGGATCTGCAAGGTGAACAGGCGGGAGACGATCATGGAAAACAGCACCAGAAAAATGACGATCAGGATGATCGCCCTGCTTTTGAGTGAATCAGCTGCACTTTTTTTTCTCTTCTTCGGATTCAATCTTTCTTCCTCTGGCCGCCCCGGCGCTCAGGCATCCGGGGAAGCAGAATTATTATGACATTAGGTGTGACTTATGATTACTGTTCGCCAGGATCAGTAATATGTCCGGGTTGTCTTTTTGTTTACATAGTAATTCAGCTGATACAGGAATACCGCGAAGATCACGGTATAGATCATCTCCGGTATGATGATCCGGCCAAGGTAAAAAAACACATTGACTCTGCCCCTGATCATGAAGGTGGTCACATACTGATAAAGGCCATAGCCGATATCACAGATTCCGATCAAAAGGAGCGGAGTCTTGATATCGTCATCATAAAAGATCCGGTAGGTATATCCTGCCGCATAGCCGATCCAGGTATAAATCAGCGCGTAGAAGCCCAGGGTTCCCCCTCCAAACAAATCCAAAAGGATCCCCGTTGAAAATCCGATGATCATGCCGGTCTTGCTTCCGCACATCAGCGCGAATGACGCAGTCAGGATGACCGGAAGATTCGGTTTGATGGATGCAACCGCAATATAGGACATGAGTGTAGTCTGCAGCAAAGGTGCCAGAACGCACAGAAGGCCGATCAGGATCTTTCTTTTCACTGCTGCTGCCCTCCCTCAGGCTGCCCAGCCTCTTCTGCGCTCTGAGCATCCTGCGATGCCTCCGCACTCTGGCCATCAGCCCCTAAGCCTTCCTCATTCTGCACGTCCTGCTGTGCATCTGCATTCTGAGCATCCTGCGCAGTGTCTGAATTCTCCCCGTCCTGCGCCAAAGCTGTCCCTTCCGCACCCTGGTCACCTGCCGCCCCGTCCTGGGATGGCTGGTCCCCGGAAGAAGCGTCCTGCGCTTCCTGGCCGGGGGAAGCTTCCTCTGACTGGCCATTTTCGCCTGACATTGCCGCTGCCGCGTCCTGGGCACGCGGTGCGGTAAGCGTAGCTGTATCCTGTGAGGATGCGCCCTCCTGGTCCGGAATCTCTCCCTCGCTGGGAATGTATTCCTTCAATGTCCGGATCACGAGAACCTCCTGAAGATGGCGGAAGTCCACGGCCGGATTCACGGTTCCTGATTTGGTCAGATTATTCGCGTCATTGTTCAGCTCGGAAATATAGCCGATCAGTATGCCCGGAAGATATTTTTCCGAGATGCTGCTCGTCACGACTTTATCCCCGACATGGACGTGATTATTGTCATCTGTCAGCTTGACCAGGGAAAGAGTCCCCTCATCAAGCAGCTGAAGGTTTCCTGCAACGATACAGGTATCACTGGTGGTCGAGATCATGGCTGACACGTTCGAGTCATCATCGATGATCGCACGCACCCTGGACCAGTTTGGCCCGCACTGCGTCACGATCCCGCAAAGCCCCGCACCGGCCAGCACATTGCAGTCGATCTGGATTCCGTCATTCGTCCCTTTATCAATGGTGAATGTCGTAAACCAGTTCCCTGAACCTTTGGATATGATATGCGCTCCGACGGTATCATAATCCGTATACTGCTCCTTGAGCTCCAAAAGGTTCTGCAGGCGGTTCAGTTCCTCCTTGTTCAGCACCAGCTTGGAGTTTTCCGCCTTCAGGCTGTCTACCTGGACCTGAAGCTGCGCATTCTCTTCCCTGAGCGTGGCAGCATCCGTCAGATTCTCGGAGAAGCCGGATAAAAACGTCCCCAGCTGATTCATCCCGTTCTGGATCGGCGTGATGATCATTCCGGTAAATCCTGTGACCGGGCTGACTGTCCTTGCTCCGATGATGGAGATTGTGATCAGTGCGATGCAGATCAGTGAAAGGATGACCAGGGTCGTTTTGCCTTTCCTTCGGTTCTGGTTCATGGTCGGCTTCCTCCATCCTTATCGTCTCGGCGAGCGCATCAGCGAATGCAGCTCTTTCTGATTGATCATAGTGACTAGTCCACGGATTGTCGAATTCTTCGGGTCCTGGATATGATAGACCGGAAGCGACACTTCTTTTTGCAGATACATCGGCAGATTCTGGATCAGGGAAACGCCTCCGGTCAGGAAGATCCCTTCCCTGAAAATATCCTGCCGAAGCATGGGGGGCGTGCGGTCAACGACCTGCCTGACTTCATCCACGATCCGGTCGATTGCGGCAAGCACCGCGACCGACACTGCAAGCGCGGGGATCAGGTCGGACTTTGGAAGACCTGATAACGTATGGATCCCGAACACCTTCTGTTCCAGCCTGGGGCCATTGATCATAAAGGCCAGATTATTCTTCAGCTGTTCAGCAGTGCGCCTCCCGATATTGATATTGAACTTGCGCCGGACCATGGTGACGATATCATCATCCAACGTGAAACCGCCTTCCTTCAGCGTCCTTCCGATGATCACTTTGCCATCGGAAATGACAGAGATTTCCGTCGTGTCCGCGCCGATGTTCACGATCATGTGTCCCTGTGGCCCGAGAACAGGAAGCCCGATCGAAATGGCATCCGCGATCCCCTTATCAACCAGATGGACCCTGCCGGGACTGAGTGTCGAATTCAGGACATGATAAAAAGCGCGCTGTTCCACAGGGGTCACCTGGGACGGCACCGCGATGCAGATTCCCGCGCTTTTCTGCGAGAATGTAGTGAATTTGCGGAGCGTATAGGTCAGTACGCTCTCCATATCTTCAGCGGAGGCAATGACTCCTCCGGTCATAGGACGAAGGACCTGGACGGACGTGGGATTCTTCTCGTACATCAGATACGCGTCGTTTCCGATGGCCAGTGTTTTCCGGCCGCGCCGTGCGATCATGTTCCGGCTCTCCATGAATTGCTCGCCGCTTTTGTCGCGCAGCTTCAGAGTGTCCGTACCAAGGTCCACCCCGATCATATTTGAAAAAAACATGTGTGACTATTCTACCCCTGACCCCTTATTACTTATTTCTAAGCAGGCAACTGTTCAGAACACGTTCTGAACAGTTACGCATCGGCGATGCTTCGCATCCTGAATCGCCCGATGCCACTTCATTTACGCTTTCATACG
>CAMJIC010000047.1 GCA_946405675.1 uncultured Clostridia bacterium | reverse complement strand
GCCCAGCTTCTCCTGCAGCCTGCGGTCTTTCTCCTGCACTGCCTCGCACATATTCCGGCTGTACTCCTTCAGCCTCTCCCGCAAAGACACATCCTCCATCGCCAGCATGCGGACCGCCAGAAGGCCGGCATTCTTTCCGCCGTTGATGGCGACCGTCGCAACCGGGATTCCCGGCGGCATCTGGAGGATCGAATACAATGCATCCTTCCCTCCAAGGCTCTGGGACCAGATGGGAACTCCGATGACCGGAAGAGGAAACAAAGCAGCGCACATGCCCGGCAAGTGCGCCGCCATTCCGGCACCCGCAATGATCACCTTCAGGCCTCTTTTCTCAGCATTCTTCGCATAGTCAAAAAAGATATCCGGCTCTCTGTGCGCAGATATCACACGCATCTCTGATTCGACTCCGAATTCGTCCAGAATGTCCCTGGCTTTCCCCATGACATCCAGGTCCGAATCGGACCCCATCACAATCCCAACCCGCGGCATATATTTCTCCTCCGCATCTCTTCAACTGGAAACCAGCCGTTTCTGTATCCTGCCTGATTCTACCCGTGCCGCCTTTCAGTGTCAACTGCAAGTGATAAGGCTTTTCCAATTTAAGGTCACACCTTCCAGCGCATCATCTCATCCAGGGGTGCATTTAATTCCTGCACTCCGGGCAGCACGAACCGTCCGTCCCGGATGATCTGGGCGCGGTATCCGTCCTTCCCGCTCACTTCGATCAGTCCCAGTTCCTCATAAGGGATCGTGATGTCTGTATGGCACTGGAAATACGCCTTAGATGGGTCTTCCTTCCTCCGGGCCGAGATTTCATTGTCCTTGGCAATGATTTCCTTTCCGTCCGGATTGAACAGCTGATTGTCCTCTTCCCAGGAATAGCAGGTATCACCCACCGCAAAGTGAGGGCCTGTCTTTTCTGCGATCAGGATCGGAAGCCGCTGGGCGATCCCGAAGCGGTGCGCCATCGCATAGGCTGTGGTATTGGTTCCAATCGCGAATTCCCCCATGGGCAGGGTCTTATGGTGGAACAGGATATTCTCCCTGATATAAGCCTTATTGTCCTCTTCCGCGTCAAAATTCCTGCAGGAATACTTCACGATCACGCCGTCCTGAAACTCCAGCTCCAGGTCGCGATAATTCAACCCGTTCAGATATACCTGCGTCACATGAAGCACTCCGTTCGTCCCCTTCAGCACAGGAGACGTAAACACCTCCCCCACCGGGATATTCACATCTGCTCCGCAATTCTCAAAGATCGTCTCCTTCTCCGGATCACGCAGCGGATGGAATTGTACCGTGAGATCCGTATGGTTTCCGTTCGTCCCAAGGATATGGGCACAGGTTCCCTTGTTCAGGGCATCGATGATCGTCTGCTGGATTTGCAGATACTTCCTGCTGTCAAGGGTATTCACGCGGATCGTTTCACGGAAGATTTCCTCAAAACGTTTTTCGTCGATTTCAGGGGTCGGGAAGGAAATGATCGTAAAGCTGCGTTCTTTCCCGATGATGAACTCCTGGGTGATCCTGTTCATGCGGTTTCTGAGCTTCACGCTGAGCTTGCGCTGGGCATCATCGTAAGACCAGGCATGGGGATTGTTCACGGGTTCAAAGGGCTTTTGCCCAAACAGCTCCAGAACAGCCGGACCGCCATGGGCATTTGCCAGCTCCTTCCTCTGCTCATAGGCCGTCTGCGTCACCTCCACCCTTCGCTGAAGATACCGGGCGTCAAGCATCAGCGCCCCGTCTTCCTTGTGGTCGTAATCATACTGGGGATTCGGCACTGCGCCGGAAAACCCGGAGCGGGCTGCTCCATTCGTGGTGAGTGCGCTGACGCTGTATCGGTAGATTGTGGGACGAAGGCCCATCTTTGCAAAGTTCTCCGCCGCTTTTCTGACGACACGCTCAAAGCCTGCGAAATAGTGCAGGTTGACAGTACGCTTTTTCTCAAGGGGCTTCTTCGCAAGCACAAATCCCATACGGTAGCCTTCCGACCAGGTATCCGCCATCCGGTCGATCTCCTCAGCCGGGAGCGAATTCAGGAAGCTGGCCATGCGGAGCTCATTTTCCGTAATATACTCACCGTAACGGTACAGGTAGTCAGTGTTGGACAGATCCGCATGCATCAATATATCCGTAAAGAAGCTGCAGTCCGGATCGATCCCTTCCCTGATCCGGTGCGCCGCGATTACATCCGCGTAATCACTTTCAAACCAGTACAGCGCCTCCCTGACCGCCGATACCGTTTTGGAGAACGCTTCCTTAGCGTCAGACGAGGCAAGAATTCCATATACCTGGACGAACAGCTCCACATGCGCCGCAGCCTCCTCCAGCTTTCCTTCAAACAGATAGGCAATCAGCCCGCGCACCTGTGCATACAAAAAACACAAGAGCTTCCCCATCTCCTCGCCCAGCACATCACAGGCATAGGAAGGATTCGCAAAGCTGCTTCCATAATGTTCCGGCAGGATATCCTCATACAAAGCACGGTTGTCCGAACGCATCAGCGCCGGATCCGCATCATATGCCCCGTTCTCGAGACGCTCCCTGACATCATCGCACAGCAGAATGAACTGCGCCGTGCGGCGGAAGTACGAGACAAAATCAGCAGGAACACTCTGTTCCTGCAGGATCTCCCTGACCCGGCCAACCGCCAGGCCATACCGCTCATTCAACAGTGCTCTTTCCTCTTCATCAAACCAGATCCATTCCATAGGATGATAACCTGCTCCTTCCATTGGTTTTGATCTCTCTTGTTACTATGTCCTTCGCCAGGCAAACTAAGGATCTGTCGCGAAGTAACTTGCACATCCTGGTTGTCTTTTCATCCGATTGCGCAGCTCAAAAACCAATCACATAGTATGACTTGTGACCCTCATTCTGCGCAAGGCAATACGGCTGCGCGCCTCAGGCCAGCCCTACACAGAAGACAATAAACCAGACCGCAACCATAGCGCCGCCCATGAGTGTCCCAACCTTGCTCAGCAGGTAGGATTCATTTCTCTCACGAAAGCTTTCCAGTCCCACGATCATCCCGTAGAAGCTCATGACAAAACCGGAAAAACCAAGTGCGCCGATCCACTGCGGCGCCCTGCCCGCCATCACGGTGCAGATAAATGCAGTGGAGAGAAAGATCACGATCGATACGGCGCTTGTCACGGTCGAAATGATCCCCCGGCCGTACCGGCTGCGGTCTTCAAATCGATATCCTTTTTTCTTTGCCATTCCCGACTCCCGATCAGAAAAGAATATCCTTCTTGCGGGAAAGCAATACTGCTCCGCTCACAATCGTCATTACACCCGTCGCGACGCCTGCCACGATCATGACGATGCCGGCGGTCAGCGTGATCGCCCCCGTAAGGTTCATGGTTTTATAGATTTTTTCTCCTGACTTCATGTCCGTGTGCCTCCTTACTGTACCCCGTAAAGCTGATAATATGCATCGATCTTTGCCAGCATCTCATCGTCGATCACGCTTCCGGAAAGATACTCCGTCACCTCTTTCATGGTCACAATCGCCGTAGTCTCGATTCCAAAGCTCTCCCGGATCTCATCCAGCGCACTTTTGGTGCCCGTGCCTCTTTCACAACGGTCCACGGAAACGACCAGCCCGAGTACCTTCGCGTCGGCCTGCGCCTTGATGATGGGCAATGTCTCACGGATCGAGGTTCCGGCTGTCGTCACATCTTCAATGATCACGACCCGGTCGCCGTCCTCGATGGGGCCTCCCAGCAGGATTCCCTTGTCACCGTGATCCTTGACCTCCTTCCGGTTTGAGCAGTAGCGGATATCTGCCCCATACAGGGAAGACATGGCGACAGAGGCGGTGACGCTGAGGGGAATCCCCTTGTACGCAGGGCCGAACAGCACTTCAAAATCCGTGCCGAATTTAGAACGGATCGCATGTGCATAATATTCACCCAGCTTTTTCAGCTGTGCCCCTGTCCTGTAAAAGCCTGTGTTTACAAAAAACGGGGTCTTACGGCCGCTTTTGGTGACAAAATCTCCGAACCGGAGTACCTGACACTCTACCATGAAATCAATAAAGTCCTTCTTATACTGCTCCATAGGAACCTCCTGTCCTTTCCGGATGAAAAATAAAGTAACTGTTCAGCCCATAGCACTTGCTGCCGAGGCGTATGAAAGTGTAAATAGAATCCGTCATCTGACACATCCGATCAAATCCCGGATGTCAGATACCTGATGCCGCTCAAGGAACCCCTCGATCCCATCGATCACGGACAGCACCGTCGTCTGGTCATGGAACGAGGCGGTTCCCACCGATACGGCGGTGGCGCCTGCCATGATCATCTCCAGCGCATCCTCCGCGGTCCGGATGCCTCCCATCCCGATAATGGGGATCTTCACCGCCTGTGCACATTCGTAGACCATGCGCACCGCCACCGGATGGATGGCCGGCCCGCTGAGTCCGCCGGTCCGGTTCGCAAGGGCAAATGTCCTTCGCTCCACATCGATCTTCATTCCGGTCAGCGTATTGATCAGGGACAGCGCATCCGCGCCCCCCGCCTCTGCCGCCTTTGCGATCTCACTGATGCTGGTCACGTTCGGGCTGAGCTTCATGATGACCGGCTGGCGTGCTGCCTTCCTGACTGCAGACGTGATCCGCTCGACCCCCTTCGGGTCTGTCCCGAACGCGATCCCGCCCTCCCGGACATTGGGACAGGAGATGTTGATCTCCAGCAGATCCGCCCTTGGCTCATCCGAAAGCTTCTCCACGCAGCCAATATACTCTTCCTCAGAATGCCCGCAGACATTCACGACCACCTTGGTCCCTTCCCCAGCCTGATCCCGGGACAGTTCCTCCTCAAGGAATTTCAGATCCCTTTTTGCAAAAACCGCAACCCCCGGGTTCTGGAGGCCGATCGCATTCAACATGCCGGAGGGAGTCTCACAGATCCTGGGAACCGGATTGCCCTCCCATGGAACCAAAGCCACCCCTTTTGTCACGACTGCGCCCAGCCTGTTTAAATCTAAAAATTCAGAGAACTCCACGCCGGAGCCAAAGGTTCCGGAAGCGGTCATGACCGGATTCTTCAGCCTGACCCCGCAGATCTCCACGCTCATATTCTGTGCCATGTCCGTTCCTCCCATATAAGGATCTGTCACGAATTGACTTATACATCTTACTTGTCTGTTTTTTTCGATATCTGCGTCAGAAAGCCTCGCCGTATAAGTCACACACAGGGCGCACCTTCGACATGGATGTAACTCCATGTCATTCCGTTTCTGATTTCACGCCCGCAGAAATCATCATATTTCGATATCCGTTGATAAGAAGACCGGCCCTTCTGTGCAAACCCGCTTATTCTTCACCTGGGAATGTGTATCGATCTCTTTCGATTTGTACACACAGCTCAGGCAGGCGCCGATCCCGCAGGCCATCTTCTCCTCCATGGACACCTGGCACAGGATCCCGTGCTCCCTGGCATATGCCGCAATTGCCCGAAGCATCACTGCCGGCCCGCATGCAAAGATCACATCCGCCTCCAGCTTCCCGGCACGGATCGCGTCAAGAACATTTCCCCGGGTACCGCAGCTTCCGTCCTCAGTCGCAACGATGCACCTGCAGGGGAACTCATCCCGTAAAAAAACCTCGTCCCGGTATCCGAGAACCGCCGTCACATCCTGGCCGCCTGAGGCAAGCCGTTTTGCAGTCTCCAGCATCGGCGGAATGCCGATCCCGCCGCCAACTGCGAGGATCCGCTTTCCTTCCCCCATCTCCAGGGAAAACCCATTGCCCAAAGGACCTGCCAGATCCACCTTGTCGCCGCTGCAAAGGCGTGAAAACTCCTGCGTCCCTTTCCCCGCAATCCGAAAAACCAGCCGCAGGACACCAGCCCCGGCATCCGCTTCGCATACCGAGATGGGACGCGGAAGCAGCCGCGAAGCGTCGCTGCAATATACTGACACAAACTGTCCGGGCCTTGCCTCCGCCGCGATCTGCCGCGTCTCAAGCCTCAGGCTGAAGATCCGTGTCCCGATCTCCTCACATCCAAGGACAGTTGCTTTCTCCCTGTATTTCATATCCGGCTCCTTCGAATGATCCGGCAATTACCTGATATAATCGAATTGAGGCCCTCACAACCGGAAAAAGCCTCAGGTAAGTGCCTGCTCAATATCCTTCTTCATATCCAGCACAGCTTCACGCGCAGCCTGCGCAAATCCCGCCTCACCGAAGCGTCCCGCATACGGCTCCTTTTTATACGCCGCGATGATGCCCCGGGAGGAATTGACGATCGCGCCAAGGCCGTCCTCCCGGAAGAAAGGCACCAGATCCTTCCCGGTTCCGCCCTGCGCGCCATATCCCGGCACCAGGATGAAGCTCTTCGGCATGATCCTGCGCAGCGCCGCACCCATCTCCGGATAAGTCGCGCCTACGACAGCCCCGATCTCGCTGTACCCGCTCTCTCCGATCAAAGCCGGATCCGATGCCCACTCATCCACTTTCTTTCCTACCAGCTCATACAAGGGGCAGCTGCTCCCGTCCTCCAGGATCACGCTGCGGTCCTGGAACTCTCCGCTGGAAGGATTGGAAGTCTTTACAAGGACGAAGATCCCCTTCCCGTGTGCGGCGCACTCCTTCACGAACGGCATCACCCCGTCGCTTCCCAGGTAAGGATTCACGGTACAGATGTCCTCATGAAACGGTGCAAAAGAAGCCTCGCCGACTGAAACATCCCCGAGATGCGCTGCCGCGTAAGCCGCGGACGTTGAGCCGATATCCCCTCGCTTCACATCACCGATTACGATCAGCCCCTTCTCCTGGCAGTAGGATACCGTCTTCTCAAAGACCCGGAGCCCCTCAATCCCGTACATCTCATACATCGCGACCTGAGGCTTCACCGCAGGAACCAGGTCACAGACCGCATCGATGATGCCTTTGTTAAACTGCCAGATTGCCTCCGCGGCGCCTGGCAGCGTCTGTCCGAATTCCTGGAACGCCTTCTTCCTGATTTCCTCCGGAATAAAACTCATCTGCGGGTCGAGCCCTACACAGATCGGCGCTTTTGTCTTCTGAATAGCTTCCACGAGACGATCGATCATAGTGTTCCTCCTTCCGTTGTCGTAACCGTTCAAAACCTGTCCTGAACAGTTACCCATTGTCCTGATATGCAGGTATCGCCTGCTGCAAGTTGCGGCCTGCTGCATTCACTCATCCCTGAATACGATCTCCCCGTCGCAGATCGTACACTTCACGCGGCCTCTCACCTTCCAGCCATCAAAAGGCGTATTGGTGCCCTTTGAGGCGAATTTCCGTTTATCGACGACCCATTCCTTTGCCGGATCGATAATCACGATATCAGCCGGGTTGCCCTCGGCGATCTTACCGTCCCCATACTGATTCATCAGGTCAAATGCCTTTGCCGGAGCCGTACTCATGGCCCGGGCCATCTCAAGCGGTGTCAGGATCCCAGGCTCTACCAGCTTTGTAACAGTCAGAGCCACTGCCGTCTCCAGCCCCACGATGCCAAAGGCGCAGGTCTTCATCGACCCGAACTTCTCATTCGCCGCGTGCGGGGCATGATCCGTCGCGATACAGTCGATCGTGCCGTCCTTCAGCCCTTCGATCAGAGCCTGCTGGTCCTCCTTCGTGCGCAGCGGCGGGTTCATCTTATACTGCGGATTATCCGACGGAATGTCATCGCTGGTCATGGAGAAATGATGCGGACATACCTCTGCCGTCACATGCACGCCATGCGCCTTCGCGACGCGGATCATCTCCACAGCGCCTTTCGTCGATACATGGCACAGATGCAGGTGCGCGCCTGTCTCGGCGGCCAGCACCAGATCCCGGGCCGTGATCACATCCTCTGTCGAATTCGTGATCCCGGGCAGCTTCAGCCTTACGGCGTTCGCATCATCATTGACCACGCCTCCGTTCACAAGATTTTTGTCTTCACAGTGGGCACAGACCGGGATCTTCAGGCGCTCCGCCATGCGGAATGCCTCCAGGGCAAGCCTCGCATCCATCACGCTCTTCCCATCCTCGGAGATCGCCGGGGAGCCTGCGTCAACCATTCCCTGAATGTCCGCCAGCTCTTCTCCCTTCTGCCCCTTTGTGATGGCGCCGATCTGCATCACATGGATCGAGGACAATGCGGCGGCTTTGAATCTCACGTAATTCACTTTATCCGGCGTGTCAACCACCGGCCTGGTATTGGGCATCGCGCAGATCGTCGTATAACCGCCGCGCGCGCCGGCCTCCGATCCCGTCCCGATGTCTTCCTTATACGTCAGCCCAGGATCACGCAGATGCACATGAAGGTCAACCAGCCCGGGCATCACCCACATGCCGGAAGCGTCAATCACTGTCGAATCATCCGAGCTGACATCCCCCTTTCCGCCGACTGCCATCGCAACCTGCCTTCTTTTCGGCGCGGGGAAGGTCAGATCATCCCCGATCCTGGTCACCTTCCCGTCTTCAATCAATAAATCTGTGATCCGGTCCATCCCGGATTCCGGATCCAGCACCCGTCCATGCCTGATAAGGATCTGCATCTCTTCCTCCTGTCAATTGCGGCCGCATAAGAGTGCTGAGAAACGAACGGCCAGGCCATTTCTCCCCCTCTGCATCCACTTTCACAACTACGGCGGCTGGCAGCAGCGCAGCCGTTATTTCGAAGATGAATGATTTAATGTAACTGTTCAGAACGGATTCTGAACGGTTACGATTTAACACAAAAATGAATGAGACAGAACACTACGTCACATCGGCGGAACCGGGGTCGGCCTGCTGTCGTCCCATGCCTGGTCAACGTCAAACAGATCCGAGATCAGCTCCGGCGTATAGTACATACGGTATCCATCCAGATTACGCCTTGCCTGCCTGATATAATCCGTCCCGATCTGCACCCAGTACTTTGCGCTTGCATCTACATTGCAGAAAATCCGAAAGCCCATCGATTTGTAGTGGACATAGTATTCATTTTCCATCGTATAAGGCTGCCAGTCTCCGATGTCTGCGCCAAACGCGAAGATCAGCACATCCGTATCTCCTACGATCGGAGCAACCCAGTTCTGCCAGCGGTCGGAATCCCTTTTCAGGCTCTCCAGGGAGTAGGTTCTTGGATTGATATGCCCCCAGGTATGGGACGCGAACTCCCAACCCTGCGCTTTCAAGGCATCAGCCACCTTCGTTGCCTCTTCCACCTCTTTTTCAAAATCGAAGTCCGGGTTTTCTTCAAAGAATGCCTTCTGGAATACCGTCATCCTGTCTTCCTGCCTGGTCTTGTACACCTCATCCGTGCGGTAGCCCAGAACACCTTCGTAGCCGGTCAATGCAAGGATTCCTTTGTGTCCATGATAGGAAAAGTCCGGATGCTGTTCCACGAAAGTATCCACGATAGGAACCACATCATAATCCCCGATCGAAACCGAACCATCGTCCTCCAGGTAAGAATTCTTCACCTTGCCATCGTCCGTCACAACCAGCTTCTGGGGGAAGCCGTCCCCATCCATGTAATGATAGTAGCTCACATCATCCTGGCTGAGCACAAAGGGTGTCTTCCCCGGCGGAAGCAGGATCTCCTTCTTCGACAGGTTCCCTGCCTCATCAAACTCCACCATGTCATGCAGGCTGATCATGACGAATCCCCGGTTATACATCTGCTGCAGGATCGAATTCATCTCACTGACCGTGGTCATGACCTGATTATATCCTGCCTCATAAGAATCCCCGTCAAATGCTTTTGCCGTGTCATAGACCAGGGAATGGAAGAATACATGAGTGACCTGGTCTATGGGATACGGGGAGCAGCCAGCCTTCGTACTCTCATAGGTTGCCACAAGGTTCTTGTATCGGTCATTCCGGTCATATCCCGGCTGTCCCTTCAACAGCGCGATCGCGCCGTCATAATCATACTGTGCAGCCATCCGGTTCGCCTGCGCTTCCACAGAGCCTTCCTCAGCCGCTTCCGGGACAGAAACCTCATCCCCGCTATCCTGCCCTCCTGCAGCCCCGGCTGCGCTCCCGTCTTCCCCTGAAGGCTCACCCGCACCGCCCTCAGGTGCCGCATTCCCATCACCGTCAGACCCCTGCGCGGCTGTAGAAGCTGTCCCTCCGGCAGGAGCGCCGCTTCCCGCATCCGTCCACGGGTTCTTATGCTCCTTGATCCGGGTCTCATAAACAATCCATACAGACATCCCCGCGGAGGCAAAAATCAGGACAGCAATCAGGCACTTCAGAAGAAGGCTTGACCTCCTGCGCCTGCTTTCCCTCTCTATCACAGTCCGATCTCTTTTTGCCATCAAACCATCCTCTTAAAAGCTGTTCCTCCGCGCCCGCCTGTCGCAGGCATCACTTAGGATCTGTTCAGAAAGAACTGACGACCTGGCTTGTCTTTTCTCCGGTTCCACAGGTCAAGGTTCGGTTGCATAGTTACTGACAGATCAGGAAACAGTCTATCATATTTTCTCCCCGATGTCATTTCACAGTGAGCAGTTTGCACAAGTTCTGCCGGAATTACGTTACAAGTCACACCCCCGCCAGCGTAACTGCCCACTGCCCGGCTGGTCAGGCTATGGATTGCGTCGGAGGGCCGCTCGCGCTTATGTCCTCGCGTAGCGGTTCTAAGCTCATGCTGCGCCTTTGGCTTGCATTCGCTAAGAACCGACGCTGCGGATGCCCTCCTCGTGCAATCCATAGCCTGCCCAGCCGGGCAGTGAACAGAAACGCTGGCAGGAGTGTGACTTGTAACGGAATTACATGATATGTCACACTCCGGCCCGCTGGCTAGGGTGTGACTTGTAACCACTGGAGTCATAAATTCATAAATTCATTTCCTGTGCAATTGCCTTCCCCCCATGACGGATGGTATGATAGATGCGTTTCCGCATCAATTTGATACGCAATGACGGCATTTTCCCACGATTGCGTGTACAGGAAGGACACCCCTATCATGTCTCAGCAACTGAATACTCTCTATAAGCTCATGACCATGTATACACTCAGCCGTGTTGAATTCGCGCTGACCAACAGCCAGATTGCGAACCTCTTTCTGGATCTTGGCTATACAAACTATTTCAACGTTCAGTATGCGCTGGGTGACCTGGTCGACAGTGGACTTGTACATGAGGAATCCTATCCGGATTACCGCTATTATGCCCTGACACAGTCCGGGAGGGAAAGCATCGATGCGCTGCGTTCCAGCCTCTCCGCATCCATCCGCTCAGATATCGATGAGTATCTGAAAAAAAACCGGCTGGAATTCCGCGAGGCGGTTTCCAGCCGGTCGGAGTATTACCGGACAACTGACGGGGACTGGGCTGTCAGATGCCGTGTCATGGAACATACGACCGCCCTGATCGACCTTACCCTGATCGTTCCAAATGAAACGCAGGCAAAAGCCGTTTCCCTGGAATGGAAAGAACGCTGCCAGGAAGTTTATGCGCTTATCATGCGCAAGCTCACACAGCCGGACCGGATCGACCGGATCACGGAGGAGGACAGCACTATAAGCGGAATTTAAGGCAATGTCATCCAGAATAATTAACTGTTCAGGACAGGTTCTGAACAGTTAATTTCGAAAAAGATCGTCAGCGGGCTATGCCCGCTGGCGATCTCTTTGTTATCTGAATCTGCTCTGCACAGCCCCTGCAGCGGGGCTGTGACCTTTTAATATGTATATGATATGTATCAGGAGAAATAGTGTGCCCCAAGCTGATAGCTTCCGCTGTGTGTATTAAAATACATCGGATAACCCGGAACCGGTGCTGCACCGTTCATTGCATCCTGCGCTGCCTGATAGCAGGTCGAATTGACACCTGATGCGAGCGCTGACTGAAGCGTTCCTGAGCTTGCCGGAGTGAACTGCCCAGGCTGGTTCAGCACCTCAGAGATGGTATTCGGATAGCTGGGGCTTGCAACGCGGTTCATAACCACCTGCCCGACTGCCACCATACCATCGTATGACTGGTTGCCTGCTTCACACCAGATGATCGCTGCAAGCAGGTCGAGATCGGAATAGCTGCCATATGCATTTCCTCCTGAAGAAGCCGTGCTTTCCTGTGCCGGAGCATCTGTCTGGGCGGCCTGTGCCTCAGTGTATTCCCCATAGGATGCTTCTGCCTGCGCTGCCTCCTGCGTATCGGCTGCTTCCGGCTGCGTCCCGGTATACTCTGCATAAGAAGCCTGAGAATCACTGCCGGATGCCTCTGAGGCTGAGCCCGCAGCGGAGGGATCCGCACAGGCCGCGAGGTACGCATTCCAGGCATTGGTTGCCGCCTCCGCCTTCGCCTGGGCATCCTCCTCCGATGTGCAGTCCATCGCCGCATTCTGGGCACTGATATAAGCATCATACAGTGCCTGAATCTCATAATTGTCGCTTACTGTCTGTGTGGTGAACTCTGAAGATACAGCGGATGCATCACTGTAGTCCGTGGTATCCTGGCTGTAGGAAGCATCCCCTGATGAATAAGCCGCATCCTCTGTCCATGTATCCGCATAGGCCGTGGAATCCCCTGTCCATTCCTGCTCCGCAGAAGCGGAAGAATCCTCCGTCCATTCCTGATTTGCAGATTCCGCATAAGCTGCCGAATCATCTGACTCATAAACTGCCTCTTCCTCGTAAGAAGCTGCCGATAACGTATAGGAATCCGCCTCTTCCGCTGAACCTCCGGATGCGCTGCCGTCAGATGTACTCTCCGCATACGTCGAAGCCGGGATGCTTGCCGCAGTCATGGTTGCCGGCACATCCGCTTCATCCTCACCCTCAGCCGGGATCGCACTGTCAACCAGCAGGACTCTTGTTACGTCTTCCTCCGATACAAAGCCGGCCGAATCCGCGCCATGCTGCACCGCGATCCAATGCCCATTGTCCTCCAGCATGCTCATCGGCGTGCCGTCCTGAATCTGTGCCATGATCTGAGAATCCGCATCATCTCTCGAGAAGACATTGACATCATCCCAATTCGCGACAATCCCCTGTGTCCCATAATGAGCCGCAAGCCCCTTGGCCTGGTCTCCAAAGGCAAGGTATTCATTCCTGACATACCCGGTTACCCGTCCGGACTCGACTTTGGTCCACTCGTCCCCCTTATCGACGATCCGCGCCGCTGCCCCACGGTAAAGGTAGCCGGCAGCTTTACTGTCCGGATCTGCTTCCGTGCGGATCACCGCGCCGGTCTCAACCGTATCGTCATTGGTCATGGCAATACAGTTCCAGTCCTGTGAAGTCCAGTTGATCTCATCGATTCCGAACGCATTGTCAGCCGCAAACGAAACCGGCGCACTTATTGCGCTTACCAGCATTGCGGCAGCGATTCCTGTGGCAAGTTTCTGTGCTTTTCTCATGGTCAGTCCCTCTTTATGAATTCGGTCTTAACAAATATTAACAGTTGGCATCAATTATTACGAAATTGTTACGATTTAATTGCATAATACTACATGCCCACTCATCTGTCAAGCATTCCTTCCATGCCGCCCTATTACCGGGCCATCTGATGTTACAAGTCACACTCTGGCCAGGTTGCTGTTCACTGCCCGGCCGGGCAGTGAAC
>CAMJIC010000046.1 GCA_946405675.1 uncultured Clostridia bacterium | reverse complement strand
CACGGGACGGCCAGTTCAGCAGAGCCTCACCAAAGAGCAGCTTATCCACGTCCAGATGGTATCCTTCCAGATAGTAGTCCGGTTCGAATGCGGAATCCTCTTTCCCGGTCTCCGCCTCCTGGCCGTCTCCGGCCTCCTCCGGACTGCTTTCCCCCTCCGCCGGAACCTTCTCAACGAAGTCCAGCTCCAGAGGAACCTCCACGTCTTCCAGGCATCTGTCACACGGAATCACGACCTGAATCGTTGCCCTTCCCTGTATCAGAAGAATATTCTCCTCTTTCCTGATCGTCAGGGCAACAGAAGAAGAATCCGTAACAGGAAAGCTTCCAAAACTGAAGTTGAGCCTTTTCAGTTCAATCGGCACTTCCTTCTCGATCTTCTTGTGATCCACAAGCACCTCAGTCAGATTCAGCATCATAAAGCAGATACCCCTTCAAAACGCACTTCGTTATTATAAGCACGCACAGGGAGGGATGTCAAGCCTATTCTTGCACAATCCTGTGGAAAAATTGTGGAACTCTTGTGGATAGTTTTCATTCCCGCTCCTGCCCACTACCTGCTCATTTCTTTATTTCAAGGCCGAAACAAGAATGCAATCCGACTCCTGAGCAAAGGGGCCGGGGATCACGTCTGTGCCGCGATGCTTCCCGAAGTAGTCCGTATCAAACGTGATCGCAGTCCCGTCCGGATTCTCATACCTCTCCTCCGGTTCAAACGCCTTCCCGAGAAGGTCTGAATGGATCATCCTGCATTTCATGCCGCCAAGCCACTGGTAAAGATCCGTCCGGAAAACCCAGCCGTCAGCGGTTTCTTCCACATCCGCGCTCACGCAATGCTCCGTATCGACCCTTCCGTCCTCCTCCGCACGGTAAGCGCGGGCACCGTTGAAATAGATGTTGCCGCCGCACCAGACGGGCAGATGCCCCTCATGGGCGGGTTCCAGCGCCGCCATGTCAGGCACAGGGCTGTCCATGTCAAACTGCGCGATCCATTCCTCATAGGTCGGATATTCATCCCACACATGGGTTCCGACCTGCCGGTTCTCCACTTCCTTCTGATCCCGGCTGTCATTTTTCACCACAAAGTCCTCAGACGGCCATTTCTGGACAAAGATGTTGTTATAGAACCTGTCGTCGCCGTGAAGGATCGTCATGAAGCCCATGACCTCCGTCCTGTGGGGGATATGATACGGGGTATACCTGGGTCCCGTGCCCTTCCCCACATAGGAAAACGCGCCGCAGATCAGATTATGGACCATGGCCACACCTTCCGTCGCGATCCTCAGGGAGACGTCCGAAAGCAGGATATTATTGTCGATCAGCGTCGGCCCATGGCCCACCTCCACGAAGATATCCTGGCAGGACATCCCGCCGTCAAGCTGCTTCGCGAAGGAAGGCCTCTGGTTGTCATGCAGAAGATTTGCGCTGATCCGGGTTCCCTGCGCTTCCCAGTCACACCAGATCCCCATGGTGCAATGATGGATATGGTTGCGGCGCATGATGACATCGATCGCCGCGTGCATCTTGATCCCGGCGATCTCGGCCCCGCCAAGCTCCATCATATTGTTGATATGATGGATATGGTTATCCTCGATCAGGCTGAACACACCGCCCATCCGGCCGATAATGCCGCCCTGCTCACAGTGGTGGATATCACACCTGCGGACAATATGTCCGCCGATGAATTCCTTCAGCCACCCATGGTACTGTCCCCTGCAGACCGCATCCCGCTCCATCTGGGTCGGGCTCTTGACATGCTTCGTGGTGAAATAATGGTCGTTATCCGGGTCATAGTATTTCCCGAGCCCGATGCCGGAGCACTTGGAATTGCTGATTTCACAGTCCTCGATGATCCAGCCCTTTGACCAGTGCGGACCGATCATGCAGTCCTGGAAGGCTGCAGGCGGCGCCCATGTGGTCGCAGCCTTGTCCACCTTGAACCCGGACACCGTGATATAACCGATCCCGGTTCTGGACGGCATGAAGCACTCCCTGCGCACCAGGAACTCCACGTTCTCCTGATTGGGATCCTTGTCCTGGAAATTGCACCAGAACACCGTCCGCTTCCCGTCCGCCGACTGCTCCGCGTACCATTTGTACAGGGAATCCTCCGGCACCCAGGACACCTCGCTCTTGAGGTCGCTCCGGCAGTCATCCACAGAGGAAGCCTCATAGAGCATCTTATCATTCAGAAATACCGCGCCGGTGTGTTTTGTTTTTCCTGCAAAATACCAGTCGCCGTAGACATAAGTCGTATAGGGATTGTAGGAACCGAAGATACTGTTATCCACGCACGTTGTCCAGATCTCCCCGTCCTTCTTCCATCCCCCAAGCACCTCCGCGCCGGTAATGACAGCACCCTTCATCTGCGTGCTGCGGTAAGTGATCCTTGCGCTTTCCACGCCTCCCACAGCCGGATCCACATATTCCCGGTAGATCCCGGGTGCAACCAACACCTCATCCCCCGGCCTGGCGATCCTGGCCGCGTCCGATATTCTGGTAAACGGCCTCTCCTTTGAGCCGTCCCCTTCAAACCCTGCGCTCTGGTCTACATACCATTTCATCCTATCACTCCATTCCGCTGCAACAAAAGCAGCATATTCTGTTTAAAACGTAACTGTTCAGAACCTGTTCTGAGCAGTTACGCATCGGGCAATGTGCTTCACATCCTGAATCGCCCGATGCCACTTCATTTACACTTTCATACGCCCTCAGCAGCAAGTGCTTCGGGCTGTCCTGAACAGTTACTCTATCAGAACTATTTTGCAAATCATTTAAAAAGTATTCTTTCTGTTCTATTGATTATATCACAAATATGGTTAGGATCTGTTACAGAATAACTTGTACATCTGACTTGTCCAAACGCTCATCTGCTGCGTTGGAAAGCCTCGCCGTAGCCCGCTACGGCTGCGTTTTCCTCCTTGCATATGAACGTTTGTCCTGCGTCATATGTACAAGTTATTTCTGAACAGCTCCTTACAAACCACACCCCCGCCAGCGGGCCGACCTGTGGAAGAGGTGTCATGTGTCCCTGCTGCGATACATGACACGTTCCTGTCATCCCTTCACCGCGCCGGCCATCATGCCCTTGACCAGCTTATCCTGGAGGATGCTGAACATGATGATCATCGGCAGGACAGACAGGGTCAGGCAAGCCATGATCATGGCTGTGTTCGAGGAATACTGTCCCTGATAGTTCCACAGCGCCAGCGGCAGGGTCCGGTTCTTCTCCGACTGGGTCAGGGTAAACGCGAAGATGAATTCATTCCAGATATTAACGCCATTGTAGATCGCCAGGGTTGACAGTCCCGGGGTCGACAGCGGGAGGATGATCCGGAAGAACCTCTTGTATCTTCCGCACCCGTCAATGTCAGCGGATTCCTCCAGTTCCTTCGGGATGCCCTGCATGAAGCCGGTCATGATGAATACGGAGATCGGCATCGCAAATGCAACGGCCGTCGGAATCAGGATCCAGATCGTATCATACAGATGGGTGCTGATCGACATCTGGAACACCGGGATCATGGTGACATGGATCGGGATCGACATGCATGCGACAATCAGGAAGTACATGAACCCCCGTCCCTTAAACTGGAACCTGGACAGCGGATATGCCGCAAACGCCGCGAACAGCAGAAGGAAAAACAACGCCAGGACCAGGACGATCACAGAGTTCTTAAAATAGTTCCAGAACGAGAGATCTGTAATGATCGACAGATAATTGTCCAGGTAAAAGGACTTCGGGAAGGCCAGCGCGCCTCCGAGGATGACCTCCAGCTTTTCCTTGAAGCCTGTCAGCACCATGAACATAAAGGGGACAAAGGCGACAAGCAGCCAGAATATGGCAAGGATGACTGCTATGATCCAGCCAACATGTGATTTCTTCTTTCCGGATACCATCAGTCATCACCTCCCGAATTCATCACTCTCATGATAATCGTAGCGATCGCCGTGATCAGGATGAACATGCCTGCCGCGATCGCGGAGCCGTATCCCATGTTGTAGGTAACAAAGGAATTCTTATACATATAGGTAGCCATCAATTCAGTGGAAGTTCCGGGGCCGCCGTTGGTCATGACGTATACCAGGTCGAAATACTTCAGGGATCCCACCACTGACATGACGACCGCGCTCTTGATGGTAGGGATCAGCATCGGAAGGGCAATCCTCCAGATATACTGCGTACGGGTCGAGCCGTCGATGGCTGCCGCCTCATACAGATCCTCGGAAATGGAGGAATAGCCTGCCATGTAGTAGACCATATAAAACGGAATGAACTGCCAGCAGATTACGCCGATGACCGCATACAGCGCAAGCTTCTGGCTGCCGAGCAGGTCAACAACGCCCCCGCCGAACAGCTGGGAGATCCCGCTGATGATGCCGCCATTGGTGGCCAGGACATAGTGGAACAGGTAACCTACTGCCACAGAACTCATCAGGAGGGGAAGGAACCAGATGATCTTGAAGAAATTGTATTTTCTCCCGCCCGTGTCGAGGAAGGTCGCTAGCAGGATACCGATCGGCATCTGAATCACCAAAGACAGCACCATGATCTTGATGTTATTCAGAAAAGCCTTCCAGAAATCCCCGTCGTGGATCAGTTTATTCCAGTTATACAGTCCGTTAAAAGTCTTGTTTGCCGAGATCCCGTTCCAGGACGTGAAGCTGTTGATAAACGTCTGCACGATCGGATAGAACAGGAAAATGACCATCAGGGCTATGACCGGAATCAGAAATACATAGGCGCAGATCGTCGTAGACCGCTGCCTTCTGCTGGCCAGAGTCTCATTATTCATCTTACTTCTCTCCCTTATCATTCCTGCAACCATTGTCACAGGCCCCTCACCTGCCAGCCAGACGGGTGAAGCCTGCAACAAAATACGTTCCATCCAGCACATCCTGTCCTGAATGGAAAGGCAGGGAACCTTGGAAGCGTTCCCTGCCTTTTTTCATGTCATAACGATCCGGCAGAATCAGGCAGACACCGGCATGATGACCGCCGGGGCGGGACTGATGGCGATATCAGCCTGCCGGACAGATCTAAGATCAGCTATTCTCCGCAAAGTACTCATCCAGCGCATCCTGCTGCATCTGGGCAACATTCTCCGGTGTCTCGGAGTTGTCGAACAGAAGCTGGGTCGCAGACTTATGGACATCGGCAACTGCGCTCGGCAGGTACTGATCCCACCACAGCTGCACGGAGCTGGCCTCGCCAAGGACTGCCAGGATATCCTGCCATGCCGGCTCTTCAGAGGTGGCAGCCTTCAGAGGCGGAAGGTTTCCGGACTCAATATCCAGAGCCATCCACTCATCCGTGGAATAATAGGATGCCATCTTAATGGCTGCGTCAAGCTTATCGCCCTCGCAGTTGAAGGAGATGAAGTTATCGCCCATCGTTCCGACGACGACAGACTGGTCAGCCTCGGAATCCTCCAGGGCCGGGAACGGGAACGCGCCGAGATTCTCATAGAAATCCGGGTTCTCAGACTTAATGGAAGCAACCTGCCAGGAGCCATGGAGCATCATGCCGGCACCCGTGTACAGGAGCGCACGGTCGTCGCCATTATCCGGGGACAGGGAATTGACGCCTTCCGGGAAGTATCCCTTGTCTACCCATTCCTCGATCTTCTCGCCCGCAAAGATCGTAGCATCATTCACCAGAGATCCTGTTCCGTCATACGCGTCGGAAATGATCTGCGGTCCGCCGTAACGTGCTACCAGGTACATGTAGTACATGGAGCCGGTCCACTGGGCGCTGTTGGCAAGGGCAAACGGGGTGATGCCGTCCTCAACCATCTTGTCGCAGAGCGCTTCCAGCTCAGAAATGGTCTCAGGAACCTCATATCCCTTCTCTTCCCACATCGCCTTGTCATAGAAGAACATCGCGACAGAGTCATTCTTGACCGGAATCGCGTAGATCTTCCCATCCACGGTGCACTGCGCAAGGGAAGCTTCCGTATAGAGCTCATCAAGGCCGTATTCCTTCACCTTATCCGTGATGTCCTGCGCATAGCCTGACTTGATATACTCCACCATCGGGCCGCCGGTCCAGTGGATATACATATCCGGGCACTCGCCGGAAGCCATGGCGACAGCAAGCTTCTGCTTATACTGGTCATTCACCGTAGCAATCTGATCGATCTCAAAGCCTGTCGCCTCAGAGTCATTCTCGTTGAACTGGTCTACAGCATAGGACCAGATCGTCTTGTCCGGCTCATCCGTTGCAATATTCCAGAAAGAGATCTCTTCTGCAGCCATAGCCTGTGTTGCCATCAGGCCTGCCATAGCACTTGCCGCAACCAGCGTCATAAGTTTCTTCTTCATGTAGCTACCTCCTTTGTTTGACCATATGTTCCTTCTCTTACTTCGTTCTGTCAAAGGACTTGTTACTGATAGGTTCATCATAGCGGACAATCAGGCCGCTTCATATCATATTCCTATTGCAAATATCAAAAATCTTTGATATACAGTGAATATATATAAAAAAAGCCCGCTGCAATGCAGTTTTCTATGAAATATGAAAGGAGACCGCTTGGCCGAAGAAAACATTATGACGGAAACACCCCCTGTTCCCACTTATCTTTTTTACTATATTTACAGGCACCTGAACACACCTGTCCGTCTGTTTGGTCCAGACCGCCGCCTGATCCTGGAGCATGTATTTCCGGACTTTTCGGACGAAATCTGCTTCCCGCAGGTTATGGAAGCTGCGTATCCAACATTCAAAGACCGGCTGAGCGTCTTTTCCATCGAGCAGGCGGTCTTCTATGCCTGGATCCCGCTGAAGGGCTGCATCGCTGTCATCGGGCCTGTCCGTTTTTCCGAAGGATATGCCAGCCATCATTGCATCAGCCTGTCCGGAATGGAAGATGTCACGGAAGCATCCTTTCAGGAATGGTGTCCCCATGTATGGGAAGCCGATTTCCAGGATTTTACCGAATGCGTCCTGCTCCTTGCTAACTGCACGCCAGGCAAAGCGCCGGATCCGGCCAAAGCAAGGAGGCAGCTCCTGACAGAGCATTTCCTCCCGGAGGATACGGATGAGATGAACATGATCTCTCTTTCCCGGCTTCTGTTCGATAAAAGGGAAAGCAATTTCGTCCACAACCCCTACAACCATGAGCTGAGGGAGGTCGGAGCAGTGGAACGGGGTGACACGGAGGAACTGGACGGGATTATCCACGAGGATTATTCGGGGCGCTACGGAACACTGTCCTCCGATCCCCTCAGGCAGGAGATCGACATGGGGATCGTTGTCGTCACACTGACCTCACGAGCCGCGATCAGGGGAGGCCTGAGTCCGGAAGCAGCCTTCTACCTTAGCGACAATTATATCCAGGCCCTGGAAAAATGCACTACTCCCCTCTCCGCCAAGCACACGGCGCAGAGGGCGGAGATGCACTACGCGAGACTTGTAAGAGAGATGAAGCAGGACCGGCCGGGCGTTGGCGGGGAGGAAAACCCACACATCAGCCGCTGCAAGGATTATGTCTATTCTCATCTGCACCGCAAGCTGCAGGTACAGGATATTGCGTCCGCCATCGGCCTGGAGCCGAATTATCTTTCCGCTTTGTTCAAAAAATATGAGCAGGTCACGCTGAAGCAGTATATTATGAATGCGAAGATCCACCTGGTGCAGAATCTCCTCACCTATTCGGACTACAGCTGCATTGAGATCGCCTCCTATCTTGGCTTTACCTCGCAAAGCCACATGGGAGAAAGCTTCCGGCGCGTCACCGGCATGACGCCCAAAAAGTACCGCGAAAAGTACAGGAAGGAAGATTTCCTGAATGAATACAAATAACGTAAGGAGCCGCATTGATGTTTAAGAAGTACCTGAATCCTGACAGCCGGATCTATCATTTTTTTGAAACCGCATGGAACCTGATCCTGGTGAATCTCCTGACCCTGCTTTGCTCGATCCCCATCATCACCGTTGGGGCTTCCCTCAGCGCGATGTATGATGTCCTGCTGCGGATCAGGCGAAAGGAGGAGGGGGTCATCCACCGCGGCTTTTTTGCGTCCTTCCGGCGCAATTTTGTCCAGGCCACCATCCTGTGGGTGATGTTCGCCCTGGTGTTCCTCTCCTTTGCCGTTGACTACAGGTTTACCGTCCTGTATCCGGAAACCTTTCCCGTTCCGGTCCGGTATGTGGTCATTACGGCTGCCTTTCTTGTATTCATGGTCTTCCTGTATGTGTTCCCCTTACAGTCGCATTTTGAAAACTCAATCTTCATGACGATCCGCAACGCTGCGATTCTCTCCTTCTCGAAGATATTCCGCACGATTCCCATGGCACTGGTCTGGGTCATCCCATGGGCAATCCTGAATTTCAGCTTTCCGCTGATGCCCCTTGTCCTGATGCTGGGAATCTCCTTCCCGGCCTACGTGGGTGTATGCCTGTACGATAAAACCTTCCGTCTCCTGGAAGAAAACCAGAGCGCAGCAGAAATGGAAATAAAAATGGAAACAGAAAATGAATGATTGTACATGCAGCCGGTTTACGATCTGTAAGAACGGCGCGATATTCGATTACATAGGAATTGTTTACAGATCCTGATGACATCAAAGCACCCCCTCCGGCGAGGCTGCCTATATGGAAGCCTGCCGGAGGGGGTGTCCTTCTATGTATCATTTCGAGTAACTGTTCAGAACAGCCCGAAGCACTTGCTGCTGAGGGCGTATGATAGTGTAAATGAAGTGGCATCGGGCGATTCAGGATGCGAAGCATCGCCCGATGCGTAACTGTTCAGAACAGGTTCTGAACAGTTACCATTTCAATTCGTTTCCAGCTGTGATGCCAAAAATAATAAACCCATTCTCAGCCTGGGATCGCATCAGGAAAACTGTGCCATGTAGCCCTTTAATTCTGAAATCACCTGATCCAGATGATAATCATAGCAGTGCGTATCTCCCGGGATGACCACCATCTTCGCGTCCGAATAACGCTCCGCTGCATCCAGGGCATCCCGGATCGGAACCGTCTCATCTGCGTCACCATGGATGATGAGGACACTCTTGCGGAATGCATCGATTGCCTGTTCAACATGGATCATCTGCGCCACCCGCACATAGTTGCCGCTAAGCTTTTTCCCGTCCTCCATCACAATCTCATCGGGGATTTTCGTGGGATTAAAATGATTCCCCAGAAGCATCCCCCACCTGGCTCCCTCCGGAATCCTTGCAGCAGGAGACAACGCGATCAATGCCCGCACCCTGTCCCGCTCCAGCGCACCGACCAGCATGACAAGCAGCCCGCCCTGGGAATGCCCGCACAGATACAGGTCACTGACAAATTCCAGATTCCTTGCATAATCCACCACCGTCACCATCTCCGAGCACCATTTGAACAGTGTATGATTGCAAAAATCCCCTCCGCTTTTTCCATGTCCGTACAATTCCGTCCGAAGGGTTGCGAACCCGATTTCATTCAGTGCCCTGGAAACACCGACGATATGCCGCTCTTCCATATCCCCCGTAAACCCATGCTGCACGATCACAAGGGGACACTTTCCTCCATCATGCGCTTCGCCGGACAGAACCTTCTCAGGAACATCCAGCTTAACATGCAGCGGGATCGAATCATGGTCGATATAAAACTCCTGGCAGACCCAGCCTGCCATCGTCGTATTCTCTGTCATCTTCCGCTGATCCTTCCTTCCTCAGAGCATCCTTCTGTAAATGTTCGCGACATCCTCCTCAGAGAGCTTCGCGAAGCCATGCATGAACCCGTCTCTTCCATCCCCATAGCAGCAGGTGTGCGCAAGCTTCGGAATGTCTTCCTCGCGGCCGCCCAGTTCACCCAGGGTGACCGGCATGCCGATGCTCCTGGAAAATGCACGCAGCTTTTCGATGCCTTCCAGCGCAACCTTCTCCCTGTTCTTTGGATCATCCTTGCATCCCCACACCCGGACCGCCAGCTGGGCGATGCGGTCTGTGTCATGCCTGTAGACATAGCCCAGATAAGCAGGGAAGGTCACCGCAAGGCCAGCGCCGTGGGCGCAGTCATAGAGCGCTGAAAGCTCATGCTCGATATCATGGCTGTTCCAGTCCTGGGACCGGCCCACTCCGCAGGAGTTATTGTGCGCCATCATTCCGGCCCACATGATATTGGCCCTGGCTTCATAGTCCAGCGGATCCTTGATCGCTTTCGGCCCTTCCTCGATCATCGCGAGCATCAGCCCTTCGATCATACGGTCAGTCGTGACCACATCCTTTGTATTGGTCAGGTAGCGTTCCATCAGATGTGCCATGATGTCTGTGATTCCGCATGCCGTCTGAAACGGAGGCAATGTGGTCGTCAGCTGCGGATTCAGGATTGAGAAGGACGGACGGATCCCCTCACCGGTCGCACCGCGTTTGAACATTCCGTTTTCATTCGTGATGACAGAATCCCCGGAGCCCTCGCTTCCTGCAGCGGCAATCGTCAGGATCGTTCCGATGGGAAGCGCCTTCTCGATGGTCTTGCCCATGTAGAAATCCCAGAAATCTCCTTCATAGATCGTGCCCGCGGCAATTGCCTTGGCAGAGTCAATCACGCTTCCGCCGCCCACCGCAAGAACAAAGTCCACCTTCTCCTTCCGGCATAGCTCGATCCCCTGATAAACCAGGCCGCTCCTGGGATTCGGTCTCACGCCTCCCAGTTCAACGCTTGCGATCCCTGCCTCCTCCAGGCTCTTCCTCACCCTGTCCAGCAGGCCGGAGCGCACAACGCTCCCCCCGCCATAATGGATCAGGACCTTACTCCCGCCAAACCGCCTGACCAGCTTACCCGCCTGATTCTCCTCTTCTTTGCCAAACACAAAATATGTCGGGCTGTAAAACGTAAAGTTATCCATGCTTTCTCCTTTCCGATCCCGCATCCATTCCGAAGCTCACTGCCCAAATCCGCTATCCCGCGCAAAAAGGCCTGACAGGCCGCCTTTCGTAATGACACCGTCTCCCGCTTTAACAGGAGATATCTGCTCCTCTTCGATCCATACGCAAGCTGTCTGCTGACAGTATACAACGATCCAGTGTACCGTCTCAATGAGTTTTGATATTAAGGAGCTGTTCAGAAATAACTTGTACATATGACGCAGGACAAACGTTCATATGCAAGGAGGAAAACGCAGCCGTAGCGGGCTACGGCGAGGCTTTCCAACGCAGCAGATGAGCGTTTGGACAAGTCAGATGTACAAGTTATTCTGTAACAGATCCTAAGAACATCAGAGTGGATTCATGTACAAGGCGGAGCAAGAAGCCCATGCAAATCATCCCCCGCCAGCGGACCGTCCTGTTGGCGAGGGATGATTTGCTCTTATTAACAATAGTGATCTCTGCGGGACTGAATCTGCCCCTCCAGCGAAGCGATCCTGTGGTACTGCGCATGATGCGCTTCGATGGAACGACGGGCATCTTCTATATGCTCCGGTTCAATCAGAAGGCTCATTCCGCAGGACAGATCCCCCTGGATTGCCCGCGGTGCAGGGGCGATCCGGTTCGGTATGCCATCAGAAAGCAGGAGATCCCGCAGCGCCAGCCCCTGTTCATAATTTGCAAAGAGTATGTAATATCTTAAGTTCATAGCATTATCCGGAAAGACACATATCAGACTGTAAATCAGGTTCCGCCGCCTGGGTGCGGCGGAACCTGATTCAGGATCATTCAACCAAACATCCCGATAAAAGGGTTCCGTTCTGTAACAGATCCTAACTGTTCAGAACCTGTTCTGAACAGTTACTCAGTTCTTTCATCCAAGCATCTCGATAAAGGCTCCGATTCTGGTACGCAGCTGTCCTGCATCCGCGTCCTCGTAATCCGTCTCAAGGCTAAGGACCGGAATGCCTGCTTCCTTCAGCGCGCGGGAAACCGAATACTTCTCCGTGTCGTACAGGCAGCAGAACTTCAGGCTGCAGTCGATCACGCCATCGACCTGGTATTCCTTCGCAAGACGCAGGAGATCATCGATCCTGCCGGTATTCGGAGTGAAGCACGCGCAGTTTGTCTTCATGTAACGCTCAGACAATGCCATGAACTGTTCATCCAGAGTGGTCTTCGTCTCATCGACCAGATTCTCAAAATACCGGGTTCCCGTGCACATCTCTTCGCACACGACAGCCGCGCCGCTGGTCTCGATGATGTTATGGAGCTTCCAGTTCGGTACCGCCAAGGGTGTCCCGGTCACAAGGATGCGTTTGGTATCCTTGCTGACCACACTGACGCCATCCTTAATCCTTTGCTCCAGCTCATCCGCCAGACGGTTGCACATCTGCGCGCAGCGCGCAGGGTCATCAAAGAAAGAAATCTGGGTCATCAGCAAAGTATCACGCCCGGAAATCGGCAGGAATTTTGACTTGCGGCAGTCATAAACCCGCTGCATGGCCTTCCGCTTCTCATTCACCAGATGGATCGCTTCGCCCAGCTTCTCAGGTGTGATCGTATTCCCCGTAAATTCCTCAACCTTCCTGGCAAACTGCGCAATCTCATCCTTCCATTTCAGGATATCCTTCTCCCGCTTCATCTGGGGGACATCCATGACATACATCGGAACATCCTCACCAAGGATCTCGTAAGCCTTCTTCTTCCCGTCACAGGTTGTTTCCCCTACGTACATATCAGCAATGCGGAAGAATGGACATGTGCGCCCAAGCCGCGCTCCCACGGATGCCTTCACCAGAGGACATGTGCTCTTCGGAAGGACCTTCTCTCCGTCCGGCACCCAGAACTGGGAACCGCCGCACAGCCCTGTCACGATCCCGTTCGCGGCAATGACGACCTCATCCGGCACGTAAACGCAGAAGGTTCCAAATACTTTTCTTCCCTTTTTCTGCTCCTCGATCAGCTCTGCCGGCCGGATCCCATGCACCTCCGAAATCACCAGATCCCAGAAATCCATTGCCGGAGGACGGTTTTCCTGGGACAGAAATACATCTCCGACCGCAGTCGGAAGCACCTGGCACAGATTATCGTGATTCTCCATGTCCATTCCCAGATCCTGCCACATCTTCCTGTAATCAGCCATACTTCATTCTCCTCCTTTTTTTGACATCTATAGTGCTAAGGATCTGCTTAGAAATAACTGCGCAATCTTGAGCAGTTATTTCTAAGCAGCTCCTGAATGAGTGCGAAATGACTCCTGCGAATTGTTCCGTCCTTCGGACTTATTACACGGCGTACAGAGCATCACTGAGCGATCTGTCTGACTGCCTCCACTGCCTGCTCCACCTCATCCATGGTATTAAACCAGGAGAAGCTGAAGCGGACCGCGCCCTGATCCGTCGTTCCCAGCGCCTCATGCATGAGCGGCGCACAGTGTGCGCCCGGCCTTGTAGCAATGTCATAATCCGTCCAAAGCACATCCGAGACCTCACTGGAATCATAGTCCCGGATATTAAGCGCGACCACCGGCCCTCTTGTTTCCCTTTCAAAATGTCCGTACAGCTTTACGCCGTCGATTCCGGATACCCCTGCGTAAAAATGCCGTGCCAGCGAGCGTTCCTTTTCTCCGATCCTGCCCACTCCGATTGCTTCGATATAATCCAGCGCGGCCGACAGCCCGGCAATCCCATGGCTGTTCA
>CAMJIC010000045.1 GCA_946405675.1 uncultured Clostridia bacterium | reverse complement strand
ACACTTTCATACGCCCTCAGCAGCAAGTGCTTCGGGCTGTCCTGAACAGTTACCTGCACAGTTACATTAATTCAATAATTGCGCGGTTTTGGGGAGGATGTTTTCGGCAGGCTGCGGAAGCAGCTTCCGGATGTCCTCCGGAACCGGTGCCTCGAACCGCAGCATCTCACGGGTGATCGGGTGCATGAATTGCAGGCGCAGGGAGTGGAGTGCCTGACGGTTGATCAAAGGCTCTCTGACGTCTGAGGGATACATGCCATTGCCGTATCCGTACAAAGTATCCCCGGCGACCGGGTGGCTGATGTAGGCCATATGCACACGGATCTGGTGGGTGCGGCCTGTCTCAAGCCGTACCAGGAGCGCAGTGGTGTCATTTTCCGGATTGTAGGAAAGGGGCATAAAATGCGTGACTGCTTTCTGCCCGTTTTCCAGGTCCACGCATCTCTCAATCATCGACTCAGTGCGTCTTCTGATCGGAGCGTCTATCGTCCCGGGCGCATCCATTTTTCCATGGACGACAGTCAGGTAGGTGCGGCGGATGCTGCGCGTCTTCATCTCATCATACAGGATCGCTGAGCTGGCCATATTCTTTGCGATGATCACAAGGCCGCTCGTGTTGCGGTCGAGCCGGTTCACACAGCGGTATACAAACGGGATCCCCTGACTGTGATAATAGGCAACGACACCATTCCCCAGGGTATATTCATAGTGCCCGATGGAGGGCTGAACCGGAAGAAAAGGCGGCTTGTTGATCACAAGGATGTCATCATCCTCATACACGATATCCAGATTCATCGGGTTCGGGACAATGGAAACCGATGGAACCTCATCTGTGAAAACCACCTCCAGCACATCTCCCTTCCGGACCGGGTGGTTCGTGAAAACGCTTTCCCTATTCAAAAACAGTGTGCGCTCATGATGGCGCAGGTAAGTCAGGAGATGACGGGAGAATCCCCTTGAGCGCAGGAATTCCGAACAGGTCGCAGGCCGGTCCAGCGTCATATAGTTCTCATCAATCCGGAATACGATCCGTCTTGTCATTTCATCACTTGTCCTTTTCAGATTGTTATTGTTTCAGATTAGTTTCAGATTATAAGATGGCAGAGGAAGAATGACAAGTCAGATGTACAAGTTATTCTGTAACAGATCCTAATGCCTTAATGCCCAGGATGCTCTTTTGCACTTGCAATCACGCCTTCTTTTTTCTCCTTGACATGTACAGAGAATCCCCTATAATCAGTCTTGTGCGGTTTAGTAAAACTGTATTTTATGTTCAATTTTACTGAAATCAGGGAAGCCTGAAAGGGGACCATATGGAGATTGGACAAAAGATCAAGAGGCTGAGAGTTGGCCTGAACCTGACGCAGGAGGAGCTTGCGGACAGGACAGAGCTTTCCAAGAGCTTTATTTCACAGGTAGAGAGAGATCTCACATCCCCGTCGATCGCAACGTTGGTGGATATCCTGCAGGCACTGGGAACCGACCTGAAGGAATTCTTTGACGATGAGCCGGACCGGCAGATCGTGTTTCACGAAGGAGACTTTTTCGAGAAGGTCGATGAGGAGGCCGGCATCAGGACTGAGTGGATCATCCCGAATGCCCAGAAGAATGAGATGGAGCCGATCCGCGTCACGCTGGATGCGGGAGGCAGGACAAGGGCAGCTGACCCCCATGAGGGAGAGCTGTTCGGGTATGTCCTTACAGGGACGGTTACGATCCATATCGGCCAGCAGTCTTACCGGGCGAAAAGGGGAGAATCCTTCTATTTCCGGCCGGCTGCCCGCTACTATATCGAAGCTTCCGGTAAGGCGGGGGCGTCGCTCATCTGGGTGAGCACGCCGCCAAGCTTCTGAAGCGATGCCGTGAAGGGAAATAGCAGCCGCCTGAAAGGGATTGGCTGCAACCTGAAGGAGAATTACAGCAAGAGGAAAGGAATCTCCGACTATGAGCAACAAGCTGATCGATCTGCAGCATATTACCAAGGCATTTGATGGGAATGTCGTGCTGGATGACCTGAACCTGTATATCCGGGAAAATGAATTCCTGACCCTGCTTGGTCCTTCGGGCTGCGGGAAGACCACGACACTGAGGATCCTTGGCGGATTTGAGACGCCGGATAAGGGAAGGGTGATCTTTGACGGTGCGGATATCACGGACCTGGCACCGAATAAACGCCAGCTCAATACGGTATTCCAGAAATACGCGCTGTTCGCGCATATGTCGATCGCGGAGAATATCGCATTTGGCCTGAAGATCCGGAAAAAATCGCCGGAATATATCAGGGACAAGATCCGCTATGCGCTGAAGCTGGTCAACCTGGAGGGCTTTGAGGACAGGATGCCGGATTCCCTGTCGGGCGGGCAGCAGCAGCGGATCGCCATTGCAAGGGCGATCGTCAATGAGCCGAAGGTGCTGCTCCTGGATGAGCCTCTCGGGGCGCTGGACCTGAAGCTCCGCCAGGACATGCAGTATGAGCTGATCCGGCTGAAGAATGAGCTGGGAATCACCTTCATCTATGTCACCCATGACCAGGAGGAAGCCCTGACCATGTCTGACACCATCGTGGTCATGAACCAGGGCTATATCCAGCAGATCGGAACGCCCGAGGATATCTACAATGAACCGCAGAATGCGTTCGTGGCAGACTTCATCGGTGACTCGAACATCGTAAACGGGACGATGATCCAGGACAGGCTGGTTGAGATCTTTGGCGTGAGATACGCCTGCGTGGATACCGGATTCGGCACCAACAAACCTGTGGATGTCGTGATCCGTCCGGAGGATCTGGAGCTTGTCGCCGTTCCGGAGGATGCGCAGAAGGGCAGCCCGGAATATGAGAGCGCGCGCAGCAGGATCGTCCAGATCAACCCGGGTTATTTTGAGGGAACGGTATCCCATATTATTTTCAAAGGCATGCATTATGAGATGGAAGTCCAGGCGCATGGGTTTGAATGGCTGGTTCTTTCCACAAGGATGTTCCAGGTCGGAACCAGGGTCCTGATGAGCGTGGATCCGTTTAACATCCAGATCATGCACAAGCCGGAATCTGAGGACGAGAAGGCTGTCAGCATGGATGAGAACCTGTGAGGAAACACTATGAAGAAGAAAATGAGGTTCTGGCTTGACGGACCATACCTGATCTGGACTGCAGCGTTCATCATCATTCCCCTTCTGATGATCGTCTACTACGGACTGACCGACAAGAATGGCGCGTTTACCTTTCACAATGTGATGGAGATGGGGACGCCGGAGCGGTTGAAGGCACTGGTGCTCTCGCTGCTTCTGTCTTTGCTTGCGACAGCGATCTGTCTGCTGATGGCCTATCCGCTGGCACTGATCCTGAACAAAATGAAGACCGGGGCCACAGGCTTCATTACGACGATCTTTATCATTCCGATGTGGATGAATTCGCTCCTCAGGATCCTGGCCTGGCAGACACTTCTGGAGCGCAACGGCGTGATCAACCAGTTCCTGGGGATGCTGCATCTCCCGAAGCTTTATATCATTAATACGCCTTATGCCATCGCGCTGGGCATGATCTACGACTTCCTTCCGTTCATGCTCCTGCCGATTTACAATGCGCTGCAGAAGATCGATGTGAATGTCGTCAATGCGGCGTATGACCTGGGGGCAAACAGGTTCCAGACGTTCTGGAAGGTCATCTTCCCCCTGTCGCTGCCGGGCGTGATCTCAGGGATCACCATGGTATTCGTCCCGGCGCTGACCACCTTTGTCATCAGCGACTTTCTGGGAGGCTCCAAGGTCCTTCTGATCGGAAATGTGATCGAGCAGCAGTTTACGCAGGTGGGCAACTGGAATGTCGGTTCGGGACTGAGCCTGGTGCTGATGATCTTTATCCTGATCTCGATGGCCATCATGCAGCATTATGACAAGGATATGGGAGAAGAGACGACCTCGCTGTAAGGATCTGTAAACATTTAACCTGAGCATCTTGCTTGTGTTTTTCTGTGATCTTACGAACCGAGAGCCGGTTACGTCGTTAAGAATTGCCAGGCAGCCGCAAATCCTGGATTCGGAGGGCTTTGAATTGAGAAAACTGCTGTCAAGGGTTTACCTTATATTCATTTTTATCCTTTTGTATGCGCCGATCGCGGTCCTGATCGTCCTGAGCTTCAACAATTCCCGGACCCGCGCGAAGTGGGGCGGCTTTACGATGAAGTGGTACGTCAGCATGTTCCAGGACGAGGTAGTCATGGCGGCTTTGTTCAATACCCTTCTGGTTGCCGTGCTGAGCGCGCTGATCGCGACGGTCCTGGGGCTGATGGCATCTGTCAGCCTGCTGGCGATGAAGCGTAAGGCGAGGAATGTCATCCTGAGCATGCTGAACATCCCCATGCTGAACGCGGAGATCGTGACCGGCATCTCCCTGATGCTGATCTTCATTGCGGTGGGACAGTTTTTGTCCAGGTGGGGTTATATGATCGAGTTCGGATTTGGAACGGTGCTGATCGGCCATATTACCTTTAACATCCCATATACGGTACTGTCCATCATGCCGAAGCTGCGCCAGATCAATATCAGCACCTACGAAGCGGCCCTGGACCTTGGCGCGTCCAGATGGCTTGCGTTCCGGAAGATCATTCTTCCGGACATTATGCCGGGTGTCCTGTCCGGATTCATGCTTGCGTTCACCCTGTCACTGGATGACTTCGTGATCACGCATTTCACCAAGGGACCCGGGTTCGATACCCTGTCCACCAAGATCTATACCGAGGTGCGCAAGGGGATCAAGCCGGAGATGTACGCACTCTCGACGCTGCTGTTTGTGAGCGTTCTTGTGCTGCTTTTGATCTTTGGGAGAGGGAACAGGAAGAAATCGATGACAGGACTCGTCAGAATATAATTCCAGAGGTGTTGTTTGTCACAATAAATGTAACTGTTCAGAACCTGTTCTGAACAGTTACCAATAAATGATCATCAGAGGAGGTTAGAGAAAGATGAGAAAGAGAATTGCTGCCGTCGCTGCCGCTTGTGTGCTGGTTCCGACGCTTCTGACAGGGTGCATCCGCAAGGCGGAGGAGCCCTCCGCTGCCAGTGATGCCGCCTCGCAGACCAGCGCGCAGGCTGATGCGGGGACGAAGGACGATGGCGCGAAGGATGAAGCGGCTTCTTCAACGGAGGGCGCGGCAGTGGTGTCCACCGAGGATGAGGAAAAGGCCGCCGTTTCCACAGAGGCTGCTTTGGATGATGCAAAGGGATCTGACGAAAGTGAGAAGGCATCCGGCAAAAAGACATCTGCAGCTTCCGCCGCATCCGGCAAAGGAAGCGGTGAGGTCGTTGTCTATAACTGGGGCGAGTACATTGATCCGGATGTCCTGAAGCAGTTCGAGGAGGAGACCGGGATCAAGGTCGTTTACGAGGAATTTGAGACCAATGAGATCATGTATCCGAAGGTGGCTGCCGGCGCGGCTTCCTATGACCTGATCTGCCCGTCCGACTATATGATCTCGAAGATGCTGGAAAATGATCTGCTCCAGCCGATCAACTTTGACCATATCCCGAACTATGAGAATATTGATGAGACCTACATCGAGCAGTCAAAGGGGTTTGACCCGGAGAACAAGTACTCGATCCCGTATTGCTGGGGAACGGTCGGTATCCTCTACAACAAGGAGATGATCGAGGAAGGGGATGTGGTTGATTCCTGGGAGATTCTCTGGGATGAGAAATACAAGGACAATATCCTCATGCAGGATTCCGTGCGTGACGCCTTTATGGTGGCCCAGAAGATGCTTGGATATGACATCAATACCGTTGATGAGAAAGAGATCAAGGCTTGCGCGGATAAGCTGATTGAACAGAAGCCCCTGGTGCAGGCCTATGTTGTGGACCAGGTCAGAGACAAAATGATCGGGGAAGAGGCAGCGCTCGGAGTCATTTACTCCGGAGAGGCGATCTATACCCAGAGGGAAAATGAGAACCTGGAATACGTGATCCCGAAGGAGGGCTCCAATGTCTGGATTGACAGCTGGGTGATCCCGAAGAACGCGAAGAACGTGGAGAACGCGGAGAAGTTCCTTGACTTTTTGTGCAGGGGCGATATCGCGCTGAAAAACTTTGACTACATCACCTATTCTACGCCGAACAAAGCGGCGAGGGAGCTGATCGAGGATGAGGATATCCGCAATTCGGCCATCGCGTTCCCGACTGCTGATATGCTGAAGGACTGCACCGTCTATACCTATATCGGAGAGGACGGGGATGCGCTTTACGCGAAGTACTGGGATAAGGTGAAGTCGAACTGAAAACCTGTTGCATGTCCGATCAGGAGCGTCCTTGCATGGAACGCTCCTTTCGGATATCATGGATGAAGTCAGTGAACAGGCGCAGAAGGATCGGGAAGCAGAAAGACGAAAAAGTAGAAGGATCAAGAAGGAGACCTGCTATGAATATACTGAGCAAGATGGAGAGGAAGTTCGGAAAGTACGCGATCCGCAACCTTCCGCTGATCATGATCCTGCTGGAGGCGGTGGGGTATACTCTCGGCGTGGTGGCACCGAATATCCTGAATTATGTGTGCTTCAATCCGATTGCCATCTGCTCCGGACAGGTGTGGAGACTGATCACGTGGGTACTGGTGCCGCCTTCCAGCCTGAGCATTTTCACAGTGATCACACTCTTTTTCTACTACTGGATCGCACGCACGCTGGCCTCCACATGGGGAGATTTTTATTTCAACATCTATGTGCTGGGCGGGATCGTGATCACGGATATCGGGATGATGATCGCCTATCCGATCCTCAATTCGATGACGACAGCATCCTCGGCGATGAGCATCATGCTGATGCCGATGTATGTGAACCTGTACTATATTCAGACATCGATACTCCTGGCGTTTGCTTTTACCTATCCGAATGCGCAGGTGCTCCTGTACTTCTTTATTCCGATCAAGATGAGCTGGCTGGGGATCTTCGAGGGTATCATGCTTGCCTATGATTTTATCCGGGTAAATATGCTGACGCCCAGGCTGGTGATCCTGCTGGCAATTCTGAATCTCGTGCTGTATTTCCTCATGACGAAGGATCTTAGGCGTTTTCATCCGAAGGAATTCGCAAGGCGCGCGAACTACAGGAAGGCGACCGGGCAGGGAGGCAGCTTTTTTGACCGGTTTAATGCCGCGGGCGGCGGAAGGAATCAGGGGACGCGTTCTTCCGGCGGCGGGCAGAATCCGGGACCGAAGAGTTATACAAAGATTTATCCGAACGGTGCCCGTCATAAATGCACGATCTGCGGGAGGACGGAGCTTGACGGTGACAGGCTGGAATTCCGGTTCTGCTCCAAATGCGAAGGAGATCATGAATACTGTCAGGATCATCTGTTTACGCATCAGCATATCAGGAACGGGGTTCCGGGCGGTCCGGACTGAATCAGCATTGTAACAGTACAGAACAGGATCCGTAACAGTTCAGAACAGGATCCTGTATTGTTACTCGGTATGATTGAGACGGTACATGAGTGAAAGATGGGAGAAGGTGTCAAAAACGTGAATCATCCAACCAGGAAACTGAGATCAGAGATCATACGATCCGCAATTCTGACAGCCTTGCTGCTGGTTTTGACGGTTCTTGCGATCCAGGGAAAGACTTCATTTCCGTCCAGCGCGCCGCAAAAGCGTTACTGGACGGACAATATTGTGGATTTTCTGGCGCAGTTTAAGGAAGGGATCGCCATTGCGCTGTGTCTGATCTATGGGATCTACCGGTTTGTCCGGATCCCGGAAGGCATCGTGTCAAAGATCTGGACGGGAGTCTGGGCGGCGGTGATCCCGCTTTTGTCCTTTGTTGCGGTGGAAGCATATTTCCGGGGATACTGGCATGTGGGCGCATCCCTGTCCTACGAGATCGCAAAGCCCTTCAGCAGTATGTTCCTTTTGAATATGCTGTTGTTTTACCTGTTTTTCCTGAGCCTTGCCTTTGTGAGCGGAAGCTTCGCCATTGGTTACGGGATCGCTTCCGGCTTTCTGATGGGCATCGCGATCGTAAACTTCTATGTCCAGCAGTTCCGCGGTACGCCCATCGTTCCATGGGATTTCCTTTCGATCCGCACTGCGGCCAACGTCGCCGGGAACTTTGAATATAAGATCTACTGGCAGATGCTGCTGGCAACGCTTGCATTTGTCTTCCTGTTCCTGACGATCGGAAAGATGAAAGCCAGGATCCGTTTCCTGCCGCTTCGGATCGTGGGAAGCATCGCAGCGGTCATGGCTCTTGTCTTTGTGATCCACGGTATTCAGGATGATGCGGGGAAATCCTTCTGGGGGATCGACACGACCCTCTTCACGCCCAATGTCCGCTACGCAAAGAACGGATTCTGGCCTGCGTTCCTGTCCAACCTGTCATTCCTTGACATCGACAAGCCGGAGGGCTACAGCGTTGAGGAGGTGGAGCGGATCGCAAAGGAGGCGGAAGAGAAGTATGCCGCGTCTGCATGGGCAGGGACGGAAAGCGCGGAAGCGGCAGTGCCTGCGCAGGTACAGACGGAAGGTGTGGAGGCGACTGTGCCTGCGCAGGCACAGACGGAAGGAACGGAAGCGACTTTGTCTGCACAGTCACAGACGGACGGAGCGGAAGCGACGGCATCTGTGCAGGCAGGAGGCGGGACCGTTCACCCGAACATCATTGTCATTATGAATGAGGCTTTCTCTGATCTGGCTGTGCTGGGTGATTTCAATACCAGTGAGGATTACATGCCGAATTTCCGGGCTCTCATGGAGGAGTATACCTCCGGCCATCTGCTGGTTTCTGTCAAGGGAGGAAATACGGCGAATACGGAATATGAATTCCTGAGCGGCGATTCGATGGCATTCCTGCCGGAGGGCAGCGTGGTCTTCCAGCAATATATCAGCAGCGAGATCCCGACCTTTGCGACTTACCTCAAGGGGCTGGGCTATGAGACGATCGGCATGCACCCCTATCAGGGAAGCGGATGGGAGAGAGACCGCGTTTATCCCCTCATGGGTTTTGACCGTTTCCTCGACCAGGGATCCTTTGCGGGGGCGGATAAGCTGAGGAACTATGTCAGCGACAAGGGTGCATTTGACAAGGTGATCGAGCTGTTCGAGAACAAGGAAGAGGGCACCAGCCAGTTCCAGTTCCTGGTTACAATGCAGAACCATTCCGGCTATTCTCCGAAGGATACCGACAACGGATTCTCGGAGGAGGTCATGCTGACCGATGCGCCGGTTCAGAGCCCGTCCGTAGTGGCGGCGGAACGTTACCTGACGCTGATCAAATATTCGGATCAGGCCTTCGGGGAGCTGATCGATTACTTCGAGGAAAATGTCACTGAGCCGACGCTGATCGTGATGTTCGGCGACCATGAGCCGAATGATTATGTGACGAATGTGATCGACGACCTGGTGGGAAATGCGAGCTTTGTGACGGCTTCTGACAACAGCGGCGCGGCTGACGCGACGGAGGAATCCCTGGAGGATGTGCAGAAGCATTATCAGGTTCCGTTCGTGATCTGGAACAATTTCGGACTGAAGAAGGACGAGAGCATCGACCTGACCAGCGTGAACTATCTGGGCGCGATCCTGGCGCAGCAGGCAGGGCTGCCCATGAGTGCCCAGCAGAAGTTCCTGCGCTTAATGCAGAAGCAGATCCCGGCCCTGGCGGCAGGGGCGTATGTCGGGGAAGACGGCGCGTTCCACAGCTGGTCACAGCGAGGCCAGGATGAGAAGAACAAGGGACTGATCAATGATTACCAGATGCTGGAGTATAATCATCTGATGGATGTGAAGAACAGGCTGACGTGGGTTTACCTGGCGCCGGGCACGGAGCAAGGAACCGGATCTTCCTAAGGGGAGACGCCTACTTCCGTTGGCCGGCGGCAAGGGTAAGGATCTGTTACAGAATAACTTGTACATCTGACTTGTCCAAACGCTCATCTGCTGCGTTGGAAAGCCTCGCCGTAGTAAGCAGATCTCGTCTTGTTCCGGTTCATGGATTAAGAAGAGGTTCCAATCGCTGACTGCCCCGCTGGCAAGAGGGTGACTTGCAGTCGTGCGGCAGATCAGCGTAAGAAACATGAGCACAGGGGTACACCAAGGCATGAGCAACAGGATGCCCCGGAAAAGGAGAAAAAGCAGTATGAAAACAACCTTTGTAACCCTGGAAGAAGTCAAAGAGATCGTAAAAACCTATCCCACCCCGTTCCATCTTTATGATGAGGCCGGGATCCGGAGGAACGCGAGGAAGGTGTATGAGGCATTTTCCTGGAATCCCGGTTTCAGGGAATACTTCGCGGTGAAGGCTACGCCGAATCCATTTCTCATGCAGATCCTGAAGGAGGAGGGATGCGGGTTTGACTGCTCCTCCATGACGGAGCTTCAGCTTGCCGACGCGGTGGGCGCGCATGGGGCGGAGATCATGTTCTCCTCCAATGACACGCCGCCGGAGGAATTCTGCAAGGCGGCGGAGCTTGGCGGGATCATCAATCTGGATGATATCACGCACATCGGGATCGTGGAGAAGGCGCTGGGGAAGCTTCCTGAGACGATGAGCTGCCGGTTCAACCCGGGCGGCGTCTATCAGCTGTCCAACGGCATCATGGACAACCCTGGAGATTCCAAATACGGGATGACCCAGGAGCAGATCTTCGAGGCATTCCGGATCATGAAGGAGAAGGGTGTCAGGCAATTCGGCATCCATGCATTCCTGGTATCCAATACGGTGGGAAATGATTATTACCCGACGCTTGCCGCGACCTTGTTCGAGCTTGCGGTGCGCCTGAAGGAAGAGACTGGTGTGCACATTTCCTTCATCAACCTGTCCGGCGGCGTCGGTATCCCCTACCGCCCGGATCAGGAGGGCGCGGATATCCTGAAGATCGGAGCTGGCGTACATGAGGCGTATGACCGGATCCTCCGTGTAAATGGCATGGGGGACGTGAAGATCTATACCGAGATGGGACGCTTCATGATGGGACCGTATGGCTGCCTCGTCACGAAAGCTATCAATGAAAAGCACATTTACAAGGAATACATCGGGGTGGATGCATGCGCGGCGAACCTGATGCGTCCGGCCATGTACGGGGCTTACCACCACATCACGGTGCTGGGCAAGGAGGACGCGCCCTGCAGTCAGAAGTATGATGTCGTGGGCGCTTTGTGTGAGAATAATGATAAGTTCGCGATTGACCGGATGCTTCCAAAGATTGATATGGGTGATTTCCTTGTCATCCACGATACCGGGGCTCACGGCTTTGCCATGGGCTACAACTACAACGGACGGCTGTGGAGCGCGGAGCTTCTGAAGAAGGAAGACGGGAGCGTGCAGCTGATCCGAAGGGCGCAGACACCGAAGGATTATTTTGCGACCTTTGATATTTTCCCGGTGTATGAGAAGCTGACACAGACGTCGTAAGGAACTGGCACGAAATAACTTGTGCAGATTGCGCAGGATTTTCATTCGAGCGTGCAGTTCAGAAATCATGAGCATAGCGGGCTATGTGATTGATTTTTGAGCTGTACGGTCGGATGAAAAGACAATCAGGATGTACAAGTTAGTTATTCCGTGACAGGTCCTAATCTGTTCAGAGGGATACGGTGCGTGACTGGAATCGGAAGGGATAGAATATGTACGAGATCATGAGCGCGGATGAAGCGATCCGCCTGATCCGGGATGGGGACTGCATCTGCGTCAACTCATTCGTGGGAATCGAAAACCCGGTGGAGCTGCATGAGGCGCTTTACCGGCGCTATCAGCGCATGCAGTCTCCGAACCATCTGACGGTGGTCTCCAGTGCCGGCTTCGGCGTATGGGATGAAAACCGGAACGCGGAGGGATACATCCGCGAAGGCGCGGTTGACAGGCTGATCTGCGGGCATTTCGGTGCCATGCCCAGCACCAAGAAGATCGTGCTGGAGGACCGGTTTGAGGCGTATAATCTGCCCCTCGGGTGCATTTCCCATGCCATCCGCGCACAGGCGGGAGGACTGCCGGGCGCACTGTCCAAGGTCGGCCTGGACATCTTTGTCGATCCCAGGATAGAGGGGCCGGGGATCAACCGGCTTTCGATTGATGATTCCTTCGTGAAATATGTGGAGGTGGATGGGGAAGAGTTCCTCTACTACAAGGTGCCGAAGCTGACGGTGGCCCTGATCAAGGGAACCGCGGCTGACCGCAAGGGGAATATCACCTTTGATGACATGTATATGTCCGGAGATGCCCTGTCTATCTGCCAGGCGGTCAAGGCCAACCACGGGAAGGTGATCGTGCAGGTGGATAAGCTGGTCAATGTGCCGTCCCGCCCGAGAAATGCGATCATTCCGGGATGCCTTGTGGATGCGATTGTCGTGGTGGAGCCGGAGGCAAAGGACGATGCCTTGAGTGCCCTGACCGGCAGCTTTGAGATCTCCTATGATGAGTGGAGCGTCTGGAACGACCGGATTGATGCCGCCTCCACCAAAAGAGTCCGCAATGACGCGATCGGCAATATCATCGGCCGGCGCGCCGCCGCGGAGCTTCGCATGGACGACATCGTGAATATCGGCATCGGGCTGCCGGAGATGGTGACGCGCCACGCCCGGAAAAACGGGATGCTGGATAATATCACTTTGACGGTGGAGTCCGGGAGCATCGGCGGCTTCCCTGTATCGGGGGAATACTTTGGCGCGGTGATCGGAGCGGCTTCTGTCTATGACATGGCCAACCAGTTTGACCTTTATAACAATGGGGGGCTGGATATCTGCTTTATGGGTGCCTATGAGGTGGATGCCCAGGGAAATGTCAACGCGCACCGCAGCGACGGCGCGTTTGCGGGGATCGGGGGCTTCGCCAACATTACGGCCAAAACCTCCACCGTGGTATTCTGCCTGACCTTCACGACCAAAGGCCTCGAGGTGTCGCAGAAAAAAGGCGTTGTTCAGATCGAGAAGGAGGGGGAAGTCCCGAAGTTCGTGAAGCAGGTGCGCTCCATCAGCTTCTCCGCGAAGCGCGCGATCAAGAACGGGCAGAAGGTGCTCTACGTGACGGAGCGCTGCGTGTTCCGCCTGACCCCGAGAGGGCTCAAGCTGATCGAAGCATACCCCGGGATCGATGTGCAGAAGGACATACTCAGCAAACTGCCGTTTGAGGTGGAGCTGTGATGGGATATCCAACAAACGTGGTGAGATCCAACAATCATGGTGAGATTTGAATCATCAGGTGCGCTGATAGATTATGAAATGGTTTACCATATTACAGATATAAAGTATAAAGCAGGTCATGGTGCAAGCCCTTAAAAACTGAACAGGGCTTGCATCTGTTATAGGATCACTTGTTATTCAGTTCTTATTGCCTTTCCTTTGGCGGCTTGTCTTCTTCGGCTTCAGGGTTTTGACCGTTAACATCATAATTAATCCTCTATGCCGCTTTGTGCGTCTTCCACAAGTTCCTGTATTATCTTTGTTACTTTTTCCTTATCACCGGCATTATGTGCTTCCTGGAGCTCTTTCAGTCTCCTGAGAAGCTGCCGCAAGAAACTTTTGAATACTGACATATCTTCCTTCATCCTTTCTGCCTCCCTTCAGGGAGATTGTACCATGGATGAAAGTCCTGTTCAATTTTCAAGATGCGTTGCCAATTTGCTGACACTCTATACGTTACAAGTCACACCCTGGCCAGGTCACAGTTCACTGCCCGGCCGGTCAGGCT